>SLDF01000162.1 GCA_007125435.1 Saprospiraceae bacterium | reverse complement strand
GAAAAATTGTAATAGGAGTCAGCGCTTCCCGGTCGTCCGCAACTGAACTTAAAACTCTCCATTCATCTATAACGTGCTCACCCAAAGCATCGAAGATTTCCCTTTCTACCGTATAAAAAGCCGATTCACTGCCAATGCTATATCCAGAGCCATTGCCATTAATGATGTAAATAATGCCGAGGTTTTCCTCTTTTTCATAATACATACCGGATACCAGACCATAAGCCTCTCCAGGATGTCCGTACATGATCAGATCGCGGATAACATTATCTCCACCCTCCAGGTCGGTTGTAATGTGCGTGCCTAATCCCCAAGCATTGAAGAGGTCCCAGTAATTGTTGCCATTTTGGCCATTGTACTGCCAATGCATGCTTTCCATTTCATTTTGCAGTCCAGCATCAAGGCTGAAGTCGCCATATGTCGAGAGACCATTATTCTGATGAGTCATCATGATCTTAGCCAAGTCAAGTGCAGACAGCCTGGTACCGCCTTGTGGGGCAAAGTATAAGCCATTAGTACCGGGTACATACTCGTGAGAAATAGCAATTACAGGCGGACTAGCCGGGTCGTACATGTCGTTTTGGGGTATCCATTCACCACCGACCTTCCTGTATAGAATGGACAGGTCTGTAATATCATCAATGTATGCAGGATGAAATCCACCATTAATCGATAATGGATCAAAGATATAGTCATGACATAAGAGATCAAATCGCATGCCCGATACTGCCTCAAGAACTGTAGCCACCAAGCCATAATTGAGGTTTGAATAATTAAAATAAGTGCCGGGTTGAATTTGATTGAAGGTCTGCGCGTGATAAAAATCACCCTCTGGTTCTAAAAGCTCTGCCAGTGATGGCGGTGTCGAAGAAGAATAGGTGGCACCAAGGAAGGACGAGTAAGTCGGACCATCGATTATCGACGATCGGTGTGATAACAACATCCGCAGAGTTATAGAGTCATTAGGGAAGGTCGGATTAATAACATGGAAAGGCAAGTGATTATTGATATCTTCATCCAGATTGACGAGCCCTTCTTCTACCAGCTTCATAGCGCACAGCGCAGTGATGTTTTTAGAAATCGATGCTATTCTATATGCCGTCCTTTCATCTACTTCAAGCTGTTCATCATAGTTTTTATAGCCATTGTAGTACTCGAAGATGGGCATTTTATCTGCGACGACCACGATGGATATACCCATGAGGTCATGTCCTTCGAAGATATTATTTAGCGCCTGAATTGCTGTGTCATATGATTGACCATGATTAGTCTGAAAAGTGCCTAAACTCAGCAAGACAATAAGGACAAGAAGGAATCTATTCATGCTATTATAGCTATAAAATTAAACAAATCAACGGACCGACCAATGTTCCGGCTTTATCCCGGAATCATGACAGGCATGATCAACATTAGCATATCTTCATTATCATCAAGATCCGTTGGTATCACTAATCCAGCTTTGCCCGGATCGGCTAACAACATTGTAATTTCATCGGCTTCGAGTACGCTAAGCATCTCCACTACAAATCGGGCATTAAACCCTATGGACATAGGTTCGCCATCGTATTCACAAGTCAGCTGTTCTACCGCTTCGTTACTGAAGTCCAAATCCTTGGCAGAGATGGTTAAGCTCTTATCGGCAATAGACAGTGCCACTTGATTAGTGGTCTTATTAGCAAAGATCGATATTCTGCGCATAGAGGAGAGTAATGTCTCTCTGTTCACATGCATTTTAAACGGATTGTCTACAGGTATCACGACATTGTAGTCCGGATATTGGGCATCGATCAGTCTACAGTTAAGCCTGGTATCTCCCCATGAGAAAAATGCGAAGTTTCTGTTGAAAGATACCGTGACGTCACCATCATCAGGCAGGATACCTTTAAGAAGAGCCAATGCCTTTTTGGGGATGATAAAGTCCGAGCTAAAGTTGCCATCTACACCGCTGTAAGTATATTTTACAAGTTTATGGGCATCGGTAGCGACAAAGGTAATTTTATCAAAGTCCACCTGAGCAAACAGACCTGTCATGGCCACACGCATATCGTCATTACTGACAGCAAACAAGGAGTTGCTTATCGCTTTTTGTAATATATCAGAAGGTATAGTTAATTTATTGTCATCATCCGGCTTAGCTATCTCAGGATAATCATCTGTCTTATCAAAAGCCATCTTGTACTTACCAAACGAAGACTCTAGCTCGAGTACTTGATTTTCTTCGTCAACCTGAAAATTTAAAGGCTGAGCGGGAAGTGCCTTCAGCGTCTCTTGCAAAATTCTAGCCGGTACGGCAAACTTTCCGGACTCATTGCCTTGAATCGCAATACTGGTAGTAATAGAGACTTCCATATTCGTAGCACTAAGGGTCAACTTCTCACCATCCAGGTCAAATAGAAAGTCTTCTAAAATATACACTACCGAACTCGAGCCAATTGCTCCAGCTATGATAGACAATGCCTTTTGTAACTCTGATGACGAAACACTAAAATTCATATTGATATAGATTTAAAACGCAACTGCGCCTGGCTAATACATTTAATAAGGATGCAAAATAGAAAGATATTTTTACTCAAAAAAATAAAGCTTTAATATTCATGAATACTCAGCCACGTCTTTTGACCATTGGACTGATTATGGACAAAAATATTATACAAATCCAGACTTTTTACTCTATTGCTTTGGGCATCACCCTCCTCCTGTCGTCGTCGGGTCGCTATGTTACGCTACTCACTATTCGTTCGGTCCTGCGGACTGCCTCCCGAAGGTCGGCATAGCTCCACAGCGCTGATGCATGACCAGAATAAATGATATTTTGAACCCGCTTTATACAACGGAGTTCCGCAGAGAGGGTCTCAGTGGTATTCGGTCATCCACCATTCAGTCACCACTAGGGTATATGAGCGAGATCAGGCGAAGCGCCTTATTTTGAAGCCATTTACTCACGCTGTCATGATTTCTTTATTAGTGTTCATGTATCTACTTCGTCGATTTTAAGCCGTAATAGATTTTTAATGTATAATTCGAGTTAAATTAGCGTTATAAACGGATTGAGCTAATTACAAGCGATAATAAATAACAGAAGGTAAGTCAATATGATTCAGAAACAGAAGTGGCAGCAGCCTCCCCAGGTCAATAAAATCATTGAGCCTAAGCTACCCGGCATCAAGAAGTACAATTTACAGAACAACCTTGCTGTTTATGAATTGAGAGCGGGCATTCAGCCAGTGATCAAAGTTGAAGTCCTTTTTAGAGCAGGGCGACCGTTTGAGCACAGAGCACAAGTAGCTCGATTCACAAATCACCTCATGAGAGAAGGCACACTCAGCATGAGTGGAAATGATATAGCTGAGCGCATAGATTTTTGTGGCAGTACATTGATCATATCAGAAAGCATGGATTACAGTGGTTTTGTACTGTACTGCTTAAAAAAGCATTTAAAAAAAACGTTGCCTATCCTATTAGACATTATTTGCAATCCGGCTTTTGAATATGAAGAACTAAGACGATTTAAAAAGAACGCCAAAGAAAAACTTTCTCATGATCTGGGGAAAAACGACTTTCTAGCCTATAGACAGATCACTGACCTTGTATTCGGTGGAGAGAGCACCTATGGCTATAATTCCAATAAACTGATTATTGATGCCATCCAGGTAGAAGACCTTCGACAACATTATGATGCCAATTACAGGTCCGGCAACGCCTTTGCACTGGTAAGTGGCAAAACGGATGTCAAAACAATGGATTACATCACCAAAGAGCTGGAGAGAATACCCTATGGTCAAAAAGTAGTGCCCACTTACACTGATGGAGAGCCTCAACAGCCCGGCTTATATAAAACGCACTCAAGTAAAAGCCATCAATCTGCTGTGCGCTTCGGCAAACGCAGTGTGACTAAGGGGCATGAAGATTTCAACGGCCTATATATACTCAACACTATACTGGGTGGTTACTTTGGCTCCAGGCTTATGAACAGCCTCAGAGAGGAAAGTGGATATACTTATAATGTATATTCTTCATTAGACACCATGCTGTATGACTCTGCCTTTTTAATTTCGATGGAAACAGACCCTGAATATGTCTATCAGTCCATTGATATGGTAAAGAAAGAATTACTGGCACTACAAACTAACCAAGTTGAAGATGATGAGTTGGAGATGGTAAAAAGCTATCTCTCAGGATATTTTCTGACTGCGCTTGATGGCCCATTGAACGCTTCAGAGCTGATCAAGAGTATTTACATGGACGAACTAGACGAAAGCAGTTTTGACGGGCTCATACAAAAAGTCACCCATGTGACAAAAGAAGAAATTCAGCAATTTGCCCAACGCTATATTGATCCTGATAGTTTTATTATTTTGGTCGTAGGCCAAGAAAAAGAGTAGCAGTATTGTCTTCGTTTAACCTGCGATACTACATAACCTTGGATGTTTTCATAAGATACCTTCATAAATAAGCACATTTAACGAATCGCTTAAGTGCTTATCATGTAACATTGAAATAATAATAGTAGATTTGCGGGTTCTATAAAAGGAGTAAAAAAGTGGGTGTAACAAACTTTTTCAACATATTCAATCAGGAGCTGGCTATTGATTTAGGTACAGCGAATACACTTATCATCCAAGACGGTAAGATCGTAGTAGACGAACCGTCTATTGTAGCTATCAACAGAAAGTCTGGAGAGACCATAGCAGTGGGTACAAAAGCCATGCAAATGCATGAAAAGACCCACGAAGATATCAAAACAGTCAGACCGCTAAAAGATGGGGTTATTGCTGATTTTCAAGCAGCAGAAAGTTTGATTGCAGGCTTGATCAATATGATCGAGAGGAAGCGCAAGTTTTTCACCCACTTAAAAATAGTGATTTGTATACCTTCCGGTATAACAGAAGTAGAGAAACGCGCCGTTTTTGACTCCGCTGATCACGTTGATTCTAAAGAAACATATTTGATACATGAGCCAATGGCCGCAGCACTGGGAATAGGCCTGGATGTAGAAGAGCCCGTTGGTAATATGATTATTGACATAGGGGGCGGCACTACAGAAATTGCAGTTATTGCACTCTCAGGTATCGTATGCGACCAATCCATTAGAATAGCCGGTAATGAATTTAATGTAGACATCATGAACTACATTAAACGAGAACACAATATTTTGATCGGAGAAAGAACAGCCGAACAAATAAAAATCAATGTAGGCTCAGCACTTCAAAACCTCGAGAACCCACCACCAGACTATGCCGTAAATGGAAGAGACCTTATGACCGGCATTCCAAAACAAGTAAAAATCTCGCATAAGGAAGTCGCACATGCGATTGACAAATCAGTAGCAAAAATAGAGGAAGCAGTATTAAAAGCACTAGAAGTGACGCCACCAGAATTGTCATCAGATATTTATAAGACAGGCCTCTATCTTACAGGTGGCGGTGCTTTATTGAAGGGCTTGGACAAACGAATAGCGCAAAAAACAAAGCTACCCGTACATGTAGCAGAGGATCCACTAACGGCAGTAGTAAGAGGGACAGGGATAGCACTCAAAAACACGCACAAATTCTCCTTCCTGATTGATAGGAAAAGTATATAGAGATTAGCGGCTTTTGTTATCACTTCACCCTTAATTCATGAAAAGTGAAATAACATCATGCAGAATTTATTGATATTCATTTCCAGGTACGGCGTATTTCTAACTTTTCTATTTCTGCAAACTATTTGCCTTACTCTAATTGTAAAATACAATAACAGTCAAAGAGCTATCTTCATCAACTCATCTAACCTCGCTACAGGATGGATGGTCAATAAAACAGACCAGATCTACGGCTTTTTTAACATACGAACAGTAGCTGACAGTCTTTCTTATGACAATGCAAGACTGAGAACGGCACTGGAAAAATCTTATGTCAAGCCATTGACGACCTCAGAAGAGATAACTTCTGCTACAGAAGACAGCGAATATAACTACATGCCGGCCAGGGTGATTAATAACTCAGTACAGCTTTGGGACAATAAAATCACACTTAATAAAGGACAAAGAGATGGTGTAGAAAGAGGAATGGGTGTTATAAATGAAAGGGGGATTGTCGGTATCATTGTTAACACGTCAGATCGTTTTTCTCAAGCCTATTCTGTATTGAACACGCAGGTGAGGGTATCCGTCTCTCATGAAAAGTCAGGACAGTTTGGAACCTTAGTTTATCAAAGGGTGGACCCTAGATATATGACATTGGTTGACTTGCCAAAATACGCAGAAGTTTCTATTGGAGACACCATAGTGACCAATCGGTTTTCATCCGTATTTCCCGATGGTGTTGTTGTTGGGACGATAGCAGATTATGCTGTAGAGGATGGCACAAATTTTTATAATATCAAAGTCAGACTTAGCCACGATATGGGCAGACTGGACTATGTCTACATTATCGACTACATCAACAAAAAAGAGCAACTAGAGCTAGAAGGGGAAAACGATGAATGAATTAAAGCTTAGAGACATAGTCAGGTTGTTACTTTTTATTTTAATACAGGTATTGATATTGAAGCGCATCGTGATTTCTGCTCCATTTTTAAACTTGATTCACGTTTTTCTTTTTCCATTGGCGTTATTGCTGATGCCATTTGGCTTATCGCGGATGACCGGTTTGTTTATTGCTTTTTTTGCCGGACTGATCTTAGACTTTTTCTATGACTCTCCGGGAGTTATTGCGGCCTCATCTGTGTTACTTATGTATATGAGAGCCTTTATACTGAAATGGCTAGAGCCAAGAGGAGGCTACATTGTGCAGTCTAAGCCGGCCTTAGGCATACTTGGAAGAAGGTGGGTGATCAGTTACACCTCCATAGGCATGGGTGTGTTTTTAGTGGCCTATTTTAGCCTGGAAGCTTTTTCGCCGGTTTATATCATCAGTATTTTGGCAAAGAGTATAATGAGCTTTTTGACGTCTATGGTTTTTGTATTATTTTATATGTTTGTTTTGTACTCAGGCGGACGCAATGCCTGAATACACGCTGAATATCCACTTAGATGAAGTCGAACGATAAAGATCAAGTTAAATATATTATCATATTATTTGGGCTATCAGGACTGATCCTACTGATCAAGTTGGCGAACTTGCAATTATTCGACAACACTTTTAGGGCAAAAGGGAATACAGCTGCCATAGATAAACAGGTCATTTACCCTGAGCGGGGCTTGATATACGACCGAAATGGTGAATTGTTGGTCTACAATGCCCTGGTCTACGATCTCATGGTGACCCACAATAGGCTTAATCCTGAAATGGATACAGCTAAGCTGTGCCAATTACTTAATATTACGCAAGAGGAGTTTGAAAGCAATATTACCAAAGACTGGACAGATGTAAGGTATTCACCCAATATTCCTTATGTGTTCATGAGGCATATTGACCCTGAGGTTTTTGCAGCGTTTCAAGAGCATCTTTTTGAGTTTCCGGGCATCAGTATTCAAAGAAAAAATAAACGTATTTACCCTCACGAAAATGCAGCCCATGCTCTTGGCTATATTAGAGAAGTAGATAGAGAAATGATAGAAGCCAGTGCGGGCAGATACAAAGTTGGAGACTACGTAGGAGCGTCCGGTATCGAAAAACAATTTGAAGAACTTTTGAAAGGCACTAAAGGTATAGAATATGTGCTTAAGGACAATATCGGCAGAAAAGTTGGACCGTATAAAGACGGTAGCCTGGATTCTATTGCCCAGTCAGGCTATGAGTTGACATCTTCTATGGATTTAAACCTTCAAGCCTATGGCGAATTGCTTATGGGCAATAAAATAGGTAGTATTGTTGCCATAGAGCCAACAACAGGTGAGATATTATCTATGATATCTGCACCGACTTATGATCCCAATGCTTTAGCAATCAATAAAAAAAGAGGAAGAACTTATCATGAACTAGCCAATGATACACTAAGACCTTTAATCGATCGCAGTATTATGGCCAGATATCCACCGGGCTCAATTTTTAAAACCATATTATCCCTTATCGGCTTACAAGATTCCATTATTAAATACAACACCGGCATGTCTTGTACCGGGGCATATACAATGGGAAAATACAGGTGGGGCTGTAGAGAGCATCCACGGCCCAAAGATGTCGCCACAGCCATACAATGGTCGTGTAATACTTACTATTTCCAATTATTTAGAGATATAATTGATAAATATGGAGCGAGATCAGTAGACAGGGGGCTTGATGAGCTGGTCACAAAGCTTCAACAATTTGGCATGGGGGTCAAACTGGGTGTAGACTTACCTAATGAATCCCTTGGCTTTGTCCCCAATAGTGAATATTACAACAAGATGTACGGAAAAGGCCGATGGCGGTCGTCAACCGTAATATCGGCAGGAATAGGACAGGGAGAGTTGTTGATGAATACACTTCAAATGGCCAACGTTGCTGCCATTATTGCTAATAGGGGCTATTACTATCAGCCACATATTATTCGCTCTTACACGGTTGATGAGCAAAAGGTAAACATAGAATTCGATGCAAACTTTTGCGGTGTTGATGAAAAGCATTTTGCACCTGTCATTGAAGGTATGGAAAATGTGGTCAGGGCTGGAGCTGCATACTCGGCTCATATTTCAGATATACCGATCTGTGGTAAAACCGGTACATCTCAAAACCCTCATGGAGATGACCACTCAGTATTCATCGCATTTGCACCAAAAGACAATCCAAAAATCGCAATAGCTGTCTATGTAGAGAACTCAGGCTATGGCAGTCGATACGCCGCTCCCATTGCCAGCCTAATGATAGAGAAATATCTAACCAATGAAATACGCCCTGCCCGAAAATGGGTCGAAGACAGAATGTTAAATGCAGACCTTAGACCCAGTATCAGATTGGTGTCACAGTAAAAACCTAATGGCAATAGAGGATGATGCATAAATCGGGAATTATTCTATATTGCATCAGCGATGTGTAAGGGTGGCGACGCAGGAGCCAGACTCAGCGCAGCGATAGCGAAGCTGAGGCCGACCGTCCAGGGAGCCCTGGAACGTAGCGACCCGTAGGGTGATGCCCAAAACGAAAAAATAAAATCGACTTTAGGCTACCTCTAATAATTCCTGAAGTGAGCTGGAGCATAGAGAATTTTGATTTAGACGACTTGTGAAGAAGGAACATAGCCTTAGCTACGTGACTGATGAACAAGGAAG
>SLDF01000016.1 GCA_007125435.1 Saprospiraceae bacterium | reverse complement strand
CGATATTTGGGATTAATGAAGGATTACTTGTACTTTTGCGCTTTCTTATCTACAAATCTTTGCTTGGTATGATTAGTTTTTTCTCACTGGATACGAAGATGGTCTATGCTGTGCAATCGCGGGCAATATTATCAAAAGACGATGACGATAAGTTGAGGTGGTTGTTTGGGGGTGCGGATAAGCTTGCCGAGCAGGAAATCGGTGGGTCATTTATTGGGCCCAGAGCCGCGATGATCACGCCCTGGTCCACTAATGCTGTGGAGATAACACAAAATATGGGTATTGTCGGTATAGAGAGGATAGAGGCGTTTGACCGAGCCGGTGAGGATATGGCCTACGACCCTATGATCAGTCAGCGGTATACACGGCTTGATCAGCATATATTTCACATCGATATAGAGCCGGAGCCTATTCGACATATATCTGACATTGCCGACTATAACCGGCAGGAGGGGCTGGCGCTAAGCGATGAGGAAGTGGACTATCTCAATGGTGTGTCCAGACGCATCGGTCGGTTGCTTACAGATTCGGAGGTCTTTGGGTTTTCACAGGTCAATTCTGAGCATTGCCGACACAAAATATTCAACGGACGATTCGTGATAGATGGTAAGGAAAAGGAAGAAAGCCTGTTTCAGCTTATCAAGAAGACGTCAAAGGTCCATCCCAATGAAATTGTTTCCGCTTACAAAGATAATGTGGCCTTTGTGAATGGGCCTGTGATCAAACAATTTGCACCGGATAAGGCAGCAACGGCCGGCACCTATCGAGTGAGCGACGTGCCTGTAGTCTTGTCATTGAAAGCAGAGACGCATAATTTCCCTACTACTGTGGAGCCCTTTAATGGTGCGGCGACAGGGTCAGGAGGGGAGATTAGAGACAGACTGGCAGGAGGGCAAGGGTCTATACCACTGGCCGGTACGGCTGTATACATGACGGCCTATCCACGACACGGTCATGATAAGAGCTGGGAAAACCATGTAGAGGAGCGCCCCTGGCTATACAGGACACCCATCGATATACTCATCAAGGCATCGAATGGAGCCTCTGACTTTGGCAATAAATTTGGGCAACCATTGATTGCCGGATCGCTTCTGACTTTTGAGCATGCAGAAGGTGATGAAGTCTCCGGCTATGATAAGGTCATCATGTTAGCAGGTGGTGTGGGCTACGGTAGAGCTGATCAGGCAGTCAAAAAGACACCTCAAAAAGGTGATGTCATTGTCCTATTAGGTGGAGATAATTATAGGATCGGTATGGGAGGCGCAGCGGTGTCATCGGCAGATACCGGGGAATTTGATTCTGCGATCACACTAAATGCTGTGCAGAGGTCTAATCCTGAAATGCAGAAAAGAGTAGCCAATGCTATACGGGCAATGGTAGAATATGATCAAAATAGCATCATATCTATACACGATCATGGCGCGGGAGGGCACTTGAACTGTCTATCAGAGCTGGTGGAGGAGACGGGTGGCGTTATCTATCTGGATGCATTACCTGTCGGAGACCCGACGCTATCTGCAAGAGAGATCATCGGTAACGAGTCGCAGGAGAGAATGGGTCTTATCATTAAAAAAGAGCATCTGGACCAATTCAAGGCCATAGCTGATCGAGAGCGGGCACCTATGTACGTCATAGGGGAGGTGACAGGTGACCATAGATTTTGCTTTGTCTCAGAAAAAACCGGAGAGCGGCCAATTGATATGGACTTGAGCGATTTTTTCGGCAGCTCGCCTAAGGTTGTGATGGATGATAGTACGGTAGAGACGGCATATGGCGATATTGACTTCGATGATGACCATGTGGAAACGTATATCAAAGATGTATTGCGACTAGAGTCTGTAGGCTGTAAGGACTGGCTAACAAATAAAGTCGACAGATGTGTAGGAGGAAGGGTAGCCGTACAGCAATGCACGGGTGTACATCAGTTGCCACTGAACAACTGTGGTGTCATGGCATTGGACTATGAAACCCATAAAGGCATAGCGACTTCTATAGGCGAGGCACCTATTGTAGCCCTGGTCGATCCCGGGGCAGGAAGCATCAACGCTATAGCAGAGGCACTGACAAACATCATATGGGCACCACTAGATAAGGGGCTGAAAAGCGTCTCTCTCTCTGCCAACTGGATGTGGCCTTGCAAGAATCATGGTGAAGATGCACGTCTTTATAAAGCCGTAGAAGCTTGCAGCACATTCGCTATAGATCTGGGTATCAATATTCCTACCGGCAAAGATAGCTTATCCATGAAGCAGAAGTACCCGGACGGACGTGAGGTCAAAGCACCGGGTACAGTCATCATTTCTGCTGCAGGGTCCTGCTCCGATATTAGAAAGGTCATAGAGCCTAATGCCATGGAGGCTGATGCATCATTGTATTATATCAATATGTCGAAAGACGCATTTAAGCTAGGTGGATCATCATTTGCGCAGACACGCAGTGCGATAGGCCAGGATGTTCCCACTGTCAAAGATGCTGATTACTTTGCAAGATGTTTTGAACTGGTGCAAGAAGAAATCAAAGCCGGGCGTATCATCGCCGGTCACGATATAGGTTCGGGTGGGTTGGTTACGACCCTTTTGGAGATGACGTTCAGTACTGACCGTTTGGGTATGCGAATAGAAATGCCGGAGATATGGGATGCATATGCACTCTCTGAGATATTATTTGCAGAGAATCCGGGTATTGTCATTCAGGCTCATGCAGATGCAGCGCGCCATATGGAAGCGGCCGGCATTGAATGTATCAAAATCGGTGATGTCACCAGATCGGATGCACTTACTATCGAACGGGGCGGACGAACCTTGACATTGTCTATACCGGAGTATAGAGATATTTGGTTCAGTACGTCTTACTATATGGATATTCATCAGAGCGGCAGACAATTGGCTAAAGAGCGCATGCTGAACTATGCCAAGGCGCCGTTACGCTTTCAGTTTCCGGAGAAGTTCACAGGCAAGCGTCCGGTAAGAAAGGTCACTGGTCCTAAAGCTGCAATCATACGAGAGAAGGGCAGTAATTCAGAGCGCGAATTGGCGAATGCCCTTTACATGGCAGGATTTCAGGTGAAGGATATACATATGACAGACCTCATCAGTGGACGCGAGACTTTGGAGGATATACATTTTCTGGGAGCCGTAGGTGGATTTTCTAATTCTGATGTACTGGGCTCAGCTAAAGGATGGGCTGGGGCTTTCCTTTATAATGAAAAGGCCAATGCTGCATTGAAGCGATTTTTTGAGCGTGATGATACATTATCCATTGGTATTTGTAATGGTTGTCAGTTATTCATAGAGCTCGGTCTGATCAATCCGGATCACAAGGTCAAGCCCAAAATGACGTACAATGACTCTCACAAGCACGAGAGCAATTTTTTAAGTGTTACCATTCCACAGAATAATGCTGTTATGTTGCAGTCGTTGGGAGGAAGTCGCCTCGGCGTGTGGGTGTCTCATGGAGAGGGCAAGTTCGTTCTACCGCAGCCGGCCTCTGACTACAATATTGTCGGTAAGTACAGTCACCACCACTATCCAGCGAACCCTAATGGATCGGATTATGATACCGCTATGATGTGTAGCGATGACGGCAGGCATCTGGTCATGATGCCACATATAGAACGTTCGATTTTTCCGTGGAACTGGGCGGCTTATCCTCAAGAAAGACAGTCTGATGAAGTGAGCCCTTGGCTGGAAGCATTCATTAATGCGCGTCGCTGGTTGGATGCAAAGGTTTAATCCGAATGATCTGTCTTGAACTTAAACCCGAATTATGCATTAGAAAATCCCTGCCCGCCACTCCTTACGCTTTCAGAAGGTACAGATAGCCTGCAATGACTTTAAAACAGCACAGGTTCTATATTGAAGATTAGTTGCCAGATGAGTGTAATGGCTGCTAAAAGCAGATACAACTCGTTCCTGACAAAGCGTCTGAGCTTGACGACATTATGGTCTATGCCAAGCTGATTGAGGATATAGGTGTAAAATGTGGCGTCACTGTCATCCATGTCGTGCCCTTTATTGAGCAGACAGCGATTGAATATTCTGAATTGCAGCCAGACCAGTAAGTAAATTGGTGTCATCAAGTACCATGAAACAAAGAAAGGCGCTACCCAGGAGAAGGCAGTGATGAAGAGATGAAACCAAAATACCCAGTTGTGCTTGCTTTTGACATCGACAGTTGACATGAATGACGATTAACACTTAGAATTAAGAAATCACATTCAGGTCTTTGCCAACTTTTGTAAATGCCTCGATAGCGCGGTCAATGTGCTCCATGTCGTGCCCGGCTGATATCTGCACTCGGATTCTAGCTTTACCTTTTGGTACTACCGGGTAAAAGAAACCGATCACATAGATACCTTCTTCTAATAATTTCGATGCAAATGTCTGACTCAATGGCGCATCATAAAGCATAATGGGTACGATGGGATGCTCGCCGGGGAGTATGTCAAAACCGGCAGCGGTCATTTTCTCTCGAAAATAGCTGGTGTTATGCTCTAGCTTATCACGGAGATGAGTGCTAGATGACAGTAGGTCTATGACTTTTATGGTTGCTCCTACTATGGCCGGTGCCAGCGTATTAGAAAACAAGTAAGGTCTGGACTTCTGCCTCAGCATTTCCACTATTTCTTTGCTGGCTGCAGTGAATCCGCCTGATGCACCTCCTAAAGCCTTGCCAAATGTGCCCGTGATGATATCGACTCTGTCCATGACACCACAGTGTTCGTGGGTGCCACGCCCTGTCTTGCCCATGAAGCCGGTAGAGTGGCACTCATCTATCATTACGAGTGCATCATACTTGTCTGCCAGATCACAGATTTTATCCAGCTGGGCAATAGTACCATCCATAGAAAATACCCCGTCGGTGGCAATCATTCTTCTTCTGGCACCTGATGCAGCTTTGAGCTGCTCTTCGAGATCTGCCATGTCGTTGTGCTTGTATCGGTATCTGGCCGCTTTGCATAGTCTGATACCGTCAATGATGGAGGCGTGATTCAGCTCATCGGAGATGATGGCATCTTCTTTGCCAAGTAGGGGCTCGAATAATCCACCATTAGCATCGAAGGCTGCTGCATAGAGTATGGCATCCTCTTGTCCTAGAAATTCAGCAGTTTTCTTTTCGAGCGCCTTATGGATATTCTGTGTACCACAGATGAACCTTACGGAAGACATGCCAAACCCATGCGTGTCAATGGCAGCCTTAGCCGCTTCTATGACATCCGGGTGCGAAGACAGTCCCAGGTAGTTATTGGCGCAGAAATTGAGCACTTCAAGACCTGCATCTGTTTTGATCTCTGCAGATTGAGGTGTGGTGATGACCCTTTCCTTCTTGAGTAGGCCAGAGCTTTCTAATTCGTTGATTTCTGATTGTAATGCGGTATTGATTGAATTTGACATATCTATTGATTATTGTTTTGTGTTAAATTGTGAATGATATCCTGACACATGTCTGCCAGGCCGTATGATTCCTTCCATCCCCAGTCTGTTCTGGCATCAGTATCATTTATACTTTCCGGCCAGCTGGCAGCGATCTCTTGTCTGAAGTCCGGTTCATATTCAATGACAAAATCGGGAATATGTTTTTTGATTTCTTCTGATAATTCTGCCGGATTAAATGTCATGGCTCCCACATTGTAGGATGTTCTCACTTTTACATTTTCTTTGGCAGTATCCATAAGCTCCAGAGTTGCTCTGATGGCGTCCGGCATATACATCATGGGCAGAGCGGTATGCTCAGCTATATATGAGGTATAGGATTGTCGTTTGATGGCTTCATGAAATATTTCTACAGCATAATCTGTAGTGCCCCCTCCGGGAAGTGTATCCCAGCTGATGATACCCGGGTATCGAAGTGAGCGCACATCTACATCGAATTTTTGAAAGTAGTAATTACACCAATTTTCTCCGGCTACTTTGCTGATGCCATATACGGTTTCCGGCGTGAGATTGGGCCATTGCGGTGTGCCTACTCTAGGTGTTTGATTACCAAATACCGCTATTGTACTGGGATAAAACACCTTTTCCAGCTTGTAATTCTTAGCCGCTTCCAGGACATTGAGCAGGCCATTCATGTTGATATTCCAGGTGAATATGGGGTTGGCTTCACCCTTAGCTGATAAGATCGCTGCAAGGTGATATATCTGCGTAATCTGGTACTTTGATATCAGATAAAAAAGCTTGTTAGCATCAGTGACGTCCAGCTGTTCGTAGATGCATGAAAATGTAGCAGACGATCTGATGTCAGAAGCGATGACGTTATCAAAGCCATAGCGCTCCTGTAGTGTAGTGGATAGTAGCGTACCGATTTGTCCGCATGCTCCGGTGACTAATATTTTGGTGTCTGGCATATATGTTTTTAATTCAATGATGGTATTGTCTTCTATATTATCAGTGCTGACCTATGCTGATGCTTCACGACCTGATTGATAATTGTCGCGTTTAGTTTTTCCTTGTCGGCATCTGAGATAGCCTGCTTAGCTGACTATCATTTTTATTCACTTTGATTTTTCACCGACAAAGTGATCCTCCTTGTGTTTGAATAGCGCATTGAAAGAGGTCAATGAACCATAGATGCGCGTAATGTATTGCTGCAGGCCCACCTTTTCTTCATCGGTCAGTCCACTACTGTTGATGCGTTGCTCCATTACGCGCAGTCGATCTCTCACCATGACAATTTTGTGAAAAAAAGTATCAATCGGCATCTCTTTACTCTTGTAAGCGGGGTCAGCAGATTTCAGCTCTAGGGTACCGCCTTTCCACTTGTCGCCAAGGTCCACTTTTTCATTAAAATCCGAATACGTTCTCAGGATCTTGATCAGGGATTTCTCTGCAGCTGAGAATGTGACGGGCTCTTCAGCCTCTATGACTTCTATGACTTCAAGTTTGTCGTATTCCTTACCAACTATTTTGATACCATGGGTCATAAAACAAATTTCATAAGCCACAGGTGTCAGTCTGATGACAACCCCGTATTCAAATGCCGGATGCTTTACTCTGGAGCCTATGCCCAGCAATGCTTTATCTTCGCTCATATATCGTGTTTTTTTCAGCCACAATATAAAGAATATTATAGATTATAAGGGAGCATTTCATTTTGTTGCTTTGGGCATCACCCTCGTCCTGTCGTCCTCGGGTCGCTACGTTACGTGGCTCACTATTCGTTCGGCCTCGATTTCGCTAAGGCTACACCGAGTCTGGCTGCGCATTCGCTGCGCCACCACTTCACATCGCTGATGCAATACCGTTATAAAGATTAATCCGTTGGTGAAGTCAATAGGCTCATGCAGCAAAAAAATAAATAATAATAAAGTCCAGCCGCTGAATGCGTCTTTTAGAGGTAGTCTCACATTAAGCGTACAAGTGTAGTGCCGTCATTGCCCATCATGGTGTTTTCTTGCGATAGTTGTCATCCCAGTTTTTTACTTTGGGTCCGGTGAGTCGTCCCATTGATTTTGCGACTAGAAGGGCTACAGTCGAGTCACTGGTCACGTTTACGATGGTCCTGCACATATCCAATGGTCTGTCTATTGCAAATATTAGGGCAATACCGGCCGGATTGACACCTATAGACTCCAGGACTATGACAAGCATGAGTATACCGGCACCGGGCACGGCAGCAGAACCAATTGACGCCAGCGTGGCGGTAAGTACTATGGTGAGCTGTTCTCCCAGGGTCACATCATCACCAAATGCCTGAGAAATAAAGACAGCAGCAATAGCCTGGTACAGACTGGTTCCATCCATATTTATGGTAGCACCTACAGGGCATACAAAGGAGACGACATCTTTTTCTACGCCTAGATGTTCTTCTACTCTCTCCATCGTGACGGGTAGGGTAGCAGCACTGGAGCTGGTCGAAAATGCCAGAAGCTGAGCCGGTGATATACCTTTAAAAAAGTCTTTGTATGAAATACCGGTAAAGAACCGCACAATAGTAGGGTAGACCAAAACCGTCAAAATACCTAGCCCCAGTATCACAGCCCCTGCATAGGCTCCCAAGGCATAAAAAATATCTAGAGATGGCGACTCTGCCACCAGTGTTGCCATTAATGCCAATACACCATATGGTGCTGCCAACATGATCAGATCCACGATTTTCATGATGACCTCATTCACGCCATCAAAGAAAGCCTTGACAGGGGCGGATTGCTCGTCGGCTACTAAGATGAGACCTATACCAAATAATAAGGCAAAAAATATCACCTGCAGCATATTACCATTCGATGAGGCGGCGAAAAATATATTCTCGGGTATGATGTCGACCAGAGCCTGCAATGGCCCGACCTCTTTGGCAGCCTCGGCCATAGTCACCTTTGTATCTGCTTCACTGCCAAAAGACGCCATGAGCTCCTCTCTGGTGTCTTCCTGGATCAAATAGCCGGGATTCACTATGTTAACAATCGATAGGCCTACAAAGACAGCTAAAACCGTAGAAGCAATATACAGCCCCAGCGTGCGTGTCCCCATGGCTGATAATTGGCTGATGTTATTCAGGTCGGATATACCCTTGATCAGAGAAACCAGGATTAAGGGAATAGCAATCAGCTTCAAGGCATTGATGAACATCGTACCCCATGGCTTGATCCAGTCCCGCACAAAGTCCGTACCCCCCGGAAATAAGGTGAAAATATAGCCGACGACAATGCCAATAACCATACCGAGTAATATCTGCCAATGGAGGGCTATATTCTTCATATCTGACCGCGTATTAATTTTGATGAGCGTGAATATAAATTATTTTTTTGTGATGTCGTGTTCATCGCTCGAAGTTTTAGAAAGGACTTATGCATTACACTGCTACACAGTAGATTAATGCTAATCCTGAAAAATGGATAGATTGCAGGTATACATCATATTGTCGCTGTGGGTATCATGCTCATTGTGATGGGGTCGCTATTCTTTTTTTATAAAAAATGGTCATATAAATTAGTTTTTGCGATATTTGGGTTTTTCGCCATTGCTGGAAGAAAGATTTTTTTGTAGAAAAACCAGCTAAACTGAAACAACCACACCATGAAAAGCAAATTAAATTTCTTTATTTATTATACCATTCTAGCCACCATAGGTGCATTTACCTTGGCGTCTTGCTGCGATGATGATGGCGACCTCTGTTTATATGATTGCAGAGAGAATACCATTTGTAACGGAGGAGCTTGTAGATGCATTGATCCAGAGATGTTCATGTTTGGAGGAGAATCCTTTGAAGGTAATGACTTCAGGAGGTGCCAATATTGGGAGAGTACAGAAACTGTGAGAGCTTTTAGAACTATT
>SLDF01000063.1 GCA_007125435.1 Saprospiraceae bacterium | reverse complement strand
GCTTTGGGCATCACCCTCCTCCTGTCGTCGTCGGGTCGCTATGCTTCACAGCTCCCTGAACGGTCGGCCCGGCTTCCACATTCGTTCCATCCGGTCTGGCTCCCTTAGGGTCGCCACTGTTGCGCAGCGCTGATGCATGACCAGATAAAACGACATTTTGCAATACACCCCAAACTATTAAATAATCAATATGGATTTATTACGCCCATATTACAAGACTATAATAGAGAACGGATGACTGGCTTATTTCATGGTACCCTAGTCCCAATTTTTTTACATTTTTTTTGCATGTGGTGCATATAGGTGATAGTATTATATGGCGCTGAATGTGGTTCGTAGCATAATTTTATCAATTCATAGATAAATGTTTTACCATTCAAAAGTGTGATTTATATTTACATCACAACACTGATAATTCCTCGAGTGTGCTGGGGCATATATCAAAAATATCAAGCAGCAATATCATATAATTTTGCGATCCAGCAGCTGAATGTTTTTTTAGAGGTAGTCTTCAGAAAATGGCATGGTAAAACCCTGTCAAGCGCACTTTTTGCGCCGTTATTTTCAAACTATATAATTTGTGAATCTATGAAGGTGATCAAAACGATGTCGGTCTTTACGCTGTACTTTTGGTTTATGATATCTCTAGCTTATGGACAATCACCTGAAGGGTCATGGACAGGGCAATTAGATGTCATGGGAACCAAGCTTAGGCTTAATTTTCACATCCAGCATAGCGATGGCCAGTGGAGTGCGACTATGGATAGCCCCCAGCAGGGTGCTACCGGCATAAAAGTCCAATCTGCTGAAGTCAATGGCCAGGAGGTCACTCTATCCATGCCGTCTATGGGAATTACATATGAAGCAATGTGTGAAGAGGACAGTCTCAAAGGCACCTTCAAGCAAGGTGGTATGGAGTTTCCTCTGGATATGGTCAGGATGGATGATGATGCAGTAGGCGACCAATCGCAGGAAGAAATGAATAGACCTCAGGAGCCCCAGCCTCCATTTCCATATGAATCAGAAGAGGTTGAGTTTTTCAATCAAGCAGATGATATCAAGCTGGTTGGCACTTTGACCATACCGGAGGGAGAAGGACCGTTTCCCGGTGTCATATTGATCACAGGTAGCGGTCCGCAAAATCGCAATTCAGAGATTTTTGGACATAAGCCTTTTTGGGTTATTGCGGATTATCTGACGCGAAGAGGTATAGCCGTACTTAGATACGATGAGCGTGGTGTGGGCGGTTCAGGTGGTGATTTTAGTTCAGCTACATCAGCAGATTTTGCCAGAGACGCATCGGAAGCTGTGGCCTACCTGGCCGCCAGACCGGAGGTGATTGCTGATCAAACCGGGATCATAGGTCACAGCGAAGGAGGTATGGTTGGTCCTATGGTTGCAAAGTGGACAGACCAAGTCGATTTTTTGGTACTATTGGCAGGCCCTGGTGTGCCCGGACATCAGGTTTTATTATCCCAGAAAGAGGCCATCGAGCTAGCTATGGGTATAGATCCAGAACAGGTTGCAGCTGCACAGATTTCATTCCGTGATTTATATGACTTATTCCTCCGAGAAGATATCGACGATGACGAACTCATGCTCAAAGTCAATGAAAAACTCACCACCCTTTTAGAAGGTATGAGTGAAGAACAAATTACCATGACACAAGCCCAGCTCCTATCGCCCTGGATGAAGTATTTTATTCGTCATGATCCGGCAGTGGTGCTGCGTCAAGTTACTTGTCCGGTGCTTATTCTGAATGGCGGCAAAGACCTCCAGGTTCTACCCGATCTTAATGTACCAGCCATAGAAGCGGCCCTCTCCGATGGAGAAAATGAAGATTACACCAGCGAGATCTTTCCTGAATTGAACCACCTATTTCAGCACGCCGACACAGGACTCGTAAGCGAGTACCAGGCCATAGAAGAGACCTTCGCCGAAGATGCATTGGACAGGATCGCTAGCTGGATTAATGAGGTGACCACTCGATGAATCTTTCAAAGATAGACTTTTCGATAGATATTTGTTGCTACAGAAATTAATGGCGTAGGGGCACGCCCCAAAAAACCTCATTAATCCTCAAATAAATTATCCAGAATATGATCTTCGACGATCTGTGGCACTGTTACTTTCAGTTCATTTTCTTTCTTCATCGCTTCTGTGATGGCAAAGATAGCTTCCGGATTGCGCGCCCAGGCTCTACGGGCAATACCATTGTTGACATCCCAGTGCAGCATGCTTCTGAGTCGTCGCTCTGAGTCTTTAGAACCATCGAGAACCATGCCAAATCCACCATTCATGACCTCACCCCAGCCGACGCCACCGCCATTGTGTATGGACACCCATGTGGCGCCTCTGAAAGCGTCGCCTATCACATTGTGAATAGCCATGTCAGCGGTAAATCTCGATCCATCGTAAATATTTGCCGTCTCGCGAAATGGTGAGTCAGTGCCGCTCACATCGTGATGATCGC
Organism: Saprospiraceae bacterium; assembly: GCA_007125435.1. Taxonomy (GTDB): domain Bacteria; phylum Bacteroidota; class Bacteroidia; order Chitinophagales; family Saprospiraceae; genus SLDF01. The sequence goes on along the minus strand of SLDF01000063.1, from coordinate 6,806 downwards.
GACCGAGTACAACAGGTGCTTTGAGAGTGCCGTCAGCAATGGCCCTGTTGAATGCATCTGCTATAGCAATTCTGCCGTATGCATCTGCGTATAAGATCCTTGACATCGACCCGACGACAGGTAAGTTTTTCTCTGCTTCTTGTATCCAGATGATGTTGTCTTTCAGCTGGCCTTTGATCTCTTGTGGTGCCTCCAGATATAGTTGGCGAAGCACGTCTTCGGCTATTTTATCCGTAGTCCTTAAGTCATCTATGTCACCGGATGTACACACCCATCTGAACGGTCCGAAGCCATAATCAAAACACATAGGTCCCATGATGTCTTCGACATAAGACGGATATTTAAAGATGCCTTCTTCCTGACTTTTCCAGATATCAGCTCCGGCTTCTCCTGCTTCTTTGAGAAAGGCGTTGCCGTAGTCCCAGAAGTACATGCCTTGCGCACATAAGGAATTAATGGCGGCGACATGGCGCTTGAGACTGTCTCTGACTGCCTGTAGGAAAGCAGGCTTGTCCTCCAGTAATAACTGTTTGGCCTCTTCAAACGTATAGCCAACCGGAGTGTATCCACAATCATCGATATTGTGTAGAGATGTTTGATCAGAGCCCAACTCTATCTTAATGTTTTCTGCGACCAACTTCTCCCAGAGGTCTACGATATTACCATAGTAGACTAGTGCAACCCCGGTTTTATTGGCTTTATGTAGCTTGATGGCCGCTATGAGTTGGTCTAGGTCAGAGAAGACATTTTTGCTCTGGATGTAGCCATCTGTGACGCGTTGATCAATGGCGTCTTTGTCTGTCTCGGCGATGACACCGACAGCATTGACTATAACTGCTGCCATCGCTTGAGCACCTGACATACCACCCAATCCTGAAGTGATATAGCACGCTCCGCTCAGGTCATCCTGCCCGAGACCAAGCTTTCGCCCTGCATTTTGCAGGGTGATCGTAGTGCCGTGGACTATGCCTTGAGGGCCGATATACATGTATGATCCGGCTGTCATTTGTCCGTACTGGGTGACGCCTAGGGCGTTGTAAAGATTCCATTCTTCTTTGCTGGAGTAATTAGGTATCATCATCCCATTAGTGACAACCACTCTGGGTGCATCGGCATGGCTGGGGAATAAGCCCATAGGGTGACCGCTATACATGACAAGGGTCTGTTGCTCTGTCATTTCTGCTAAGTACTGCATGGTCAATAAATACTGTGCCCAATTTTGAAATACAGCACCATTACCTCCATAGGTAATGAGCTCATGAGGATGCTTGGCGACTTTGGGATCGAGATTATTTTGTATCATGAGCATGATGGCGGCCGCCTGCTGTGTGCGACACGGGTAGGCATCTATAGGCCTGGCATGCATATCATATTCCGGTCTAAATCTATACATGTAGATACGGCCATACGTATTGAGCTCCTCAGCAAACTCCGTGGCTAAGATCGTATGCCACTCTTTTGGGAAATATCTAAGTGCATTTTGAATAGCTAATTTTTTCTGCTTCGGACTCAGCCTGGATATGTTTCTTACAGGGGCGTGGGATACACTATCAACATAAGTGCGGGGTGAAGGTAAGACTTTTGGGATACCTGCCTTGATCGCTTCTTTGAAAGTAATATCTGTCATTGTATTCGATTCCATTCTACGAAAGTATTTTTTACAAAGTTAATGATTGCGGTAGTGACGGAATAAAAAAAGCGCCACAGATGTTGCACTGTGACGCTTATATTTTAAAGATAAAAGGTAATAGGTCCTTTTAAATTTTACTCATTTTTATCGTGTGGATTTAGCTTTGCAGCATGCCTTACCAGATGCAGCTTCTTTGCCTTTGCATGCTTCTTTTTCAGCACTGCCTTTAGCGCAACAAGCTTTTTTAGGAGCTACGTTTACAAATTTTCCAAGTGTAGCGTCGAAAGAAACTTCCTGCATAGCTATTTCTTCAGTGTTGTTATCTGCGCTGGCTTCTTTGATGAAGTAAGATACTTTACCTGACTTTTCACATACTTGCTTCTCTACACCTTGCTCCTCCATAGCTACGAGTAGAGCTTTAGAGTCTTCAGTGCTTACAGATGCTGATTTTGAAGCGCAGCAAGCTTTTGTTGCTGATTTTGCACATTGAGCTGTTGCTGTATTCGCAGCGAAAAGACACATCAATGCGATGAAAGGGATGACTAATAAGTTTTTCATGGTAATGGTTGTTTTATTTAGTGCTACAAATATAATGATATCTATTAATTCTGATGGCAATATCCTGATCTTTAACACTTTTTAACGGAAATGTGGGTCGCAGCCTTGATGCAAGGCATTAGAGGCTACCTCTAAAAACTCCTTCAGCGGCTGGAACGCAAAATTATACAATTTTGCTTCTTGATAATTTTAATTTATACTTCCTTGTTCATCAGTCACGTAGCTAAGGCTATGTTCCTTCTTCGCAAGTCGTCTAAATCAAAATTCTCTATACTCCAGCTCACTTCAGGAATTATTAGAGGTAGCCTAGAAAAAAAGCATTGAGAAGTACGCCGGTATTATCTGGTCTCAGTTAGAAGCGTCATTGTCTACACTATCCAATGTGTGTCTCTTCTTGTCATACTTCTTACTGAGGTCATTGACGGATGTGTTTTTCCAAAGTTTTATCCCTGTAAAGTATGCAGCCTTGCCAATCATATGTGCTGCTACTGGCGCCGTAAGTATGATGAACAGAATAATGGCAATAACTCTTGAAGTGATAGAGAAATCTTGAAACGCGAGTGCCGCTGCAATCAATATCAAGCCGGTACCTAGAGTGATGGCTTTCGTACTAATGGATACGCGCATATAAAAATCAGGCATTTTCAGCAGCCCAATACCGGCTAGTAAAATGAAAATAGCTCCGAGAGTAGCAAAACCTATGATTAGTATATCATTCATTCTTTTTTCTTTTTTCTATGTAGTACGAAAAGGCGACAGTACCGAGGAAGGCGATTAAGGCAAACACCATCGCTATATCCAAAAACGAAGACTGATCTGATACTATGGCGTATACGCTCGTTATGGCAAGACCTATGGTGATTAACAAATCTAAGGCAATAACGCGATCTGTAATGTTAGGGCCTGCTATGAACCGAATAAACACCAAAAAGGCAGAAAGAGCCAGAATGGGTAGTATGATAATATACAAATAATCGTTTGTCGTCATCTTAGTATTTCTAATAGTCGTCTTTCAAATCCACTTTTGATGTCGTTTATAAAGGTGCTTTTATCTCTAATGTACATTCCATGAACATATAATGTTTTCCTGTCCGTAGATATATCGAGGCTAAGTGTGCCGGGAGTCAATGTTATAAAGTTAGCTAAGAGTGTGATCTCTAGATCAGTTTTTGCATCCAAAGGTATCCCTACTATTCCAGGGTCCATGTAATTAGTTGGTGTGATCACATCATAAGCAACTTCAATGTTTGCTTTAATCAACTCTTTGAGAAAAAAGAATATGAAACTTATGATTTGAGGCACACGCTTGAAGTAAGATACATTATTCATACTCCTTGTTAATATCCAAAGAATACCATAGCTAAGAATAAGCCCAAACAAGAAATTGGTAAAATTGAATTTACCCGTCAGGGCGACCCATATAAAAGTCAATAGCAGATTGGCTAAAAATAAGTTTTTCATCTCACGCTCTTTTTAAAAGTCTTTTGCTTCGTCGGTTGATATTGTCACCGAAACCACTGTATGATTATCCACCGTTGGCACTTGTATTGTATTTAATATGTGACTCATATTCATCAGCATTTCTGATTTAATTTTGTATCTCGGGTAAATTAGTGATCCCTAAAACAGCATTGACATAAGTATCGCTGTCCATCAGCTGATCAGCAATTAGAGAGCACATCTGGCTCACATAGCCTGCTCCAAATCCTAAAAACAAGGATATAGCAAGTAAGAACAAAATCGGCCCGATCAGTAGTCTTCTCTGTGAAGTCGTCATTTCCTGATACCGGCCTGTTGTCTTTTCCTCATTGGCCTCAGTTGACCAAAAACTCTTGCTCCATATTCTTACCATGGCCCATAGCGTCAGAAACGTGGCTAATAAAATACCAACTATAATCCACATATTATCCATAGCAAAGCTCCCTTTGAGAAGCATAATTTTAGGCCAAAATCCTGAAAGGGGAGGCGTGCCAACAACTGAAAACATAGCTAATGCAAACACAATAGACAAATATGGATATTGACTAAAAAGGCCTTTGACCCGATCAATATGCAATTGTCCCTTAATCTTATAAATTGTACCTCCTACCAAAAATAAGTTTGTCTTTGCTATAATGTCGTGCATCATGTAGTAAGCTGCTCCGGCTATGGCTATGGGACTAAATAGCGCAAGACCTGCGATCATAAAACCAATATGGCTCACGATAAGATAGGAAAAGATTTTTCTCAAGTTGTAAGATACTATAGCTCCAAAAGCGCCTGAAATCATAGTCAATACAGCTATCCACGATAACAAATCTCTGATGAAAGGATCTCCTATAAATAACAGGCTGAAAATCCTGATCAATGCGTATACACCGACCTTAGTCAGTAAGCCGCCAAAAATAGCCGAAATAGGTGTTGGCGGTGTATGGTAAGAATCCGGCAGCCAGAAGTAAAGCGGGAAAATGGCTGATTTAATACCAAACCCCACTAAGAAAAGAATGGCCGTAGCGTTGATTAGCGCCCTATGTGGGGACTCTGATACTTTCAAGCTGAGGTCGGCAAGATTTAGCGTTCCTAAAATCCCATAAAGTACAGCAATACCTGTCAAAAATATGACAGAAGCTAACAGGTTCATCGTTACATACTTGACCGCTCCTTCTAATTGCGCTTTTTCTCCACCCAATGTGATCAATACAAAGGAAGCTATAATGATAACTTCAAACCAGACATACAAATTGAAAATGTCTCCGGCTAAAAAAGAACCATATAGCCCCATCAATAAAAAATGAACCAGAGGGAAATACCCATATGAAGCTCGCTTAGACTGAATGGCTGCATTAGAATAAATACCGACGGCAAGCCCCACCAAGCTGGTCAGGAGTACTAATGCGCCACTAAAGGCATCACAAACGTAAACTATACCAAATGGTGCCGCCCAATTACCTACAGCCATGGTCAATATCGTGCCCTTCATGGCCTCTAGAAAAATCGGAATGGCGACAAGGACACTCAGTATATGCCCGACCAGACTTATGTACTTTTGCCGGTTTGGCCTAAACCAGAAGAACAATAATACAATGGCCGTTATGAGCGGCATTATAATAGGTAATATGAGTAAGTTTGTATTCATACTAATTCTTCTTCTGTCGTATTCATTTCATCAATGTCATCCGTTTTGACCACCCTATAAGCCCGCTTTACCAATATGATTGCAAAAGCTTGTAAGCCAAAGCTGATGACGATAGCAGTCAATATCAAAGCTTGTGGCAATGGGTCTGCATATGCTTCCAATATAGTGCTACCCTCAGGTATGACAGGTGGTTTGCCTTTCTCTATTCGCCCTAATAAAAATATGAGCAGGTTGGCGCCATTGCCAAGTAAAATCAATCCCAAAATCAACCTGACTAAGCTCCTGCGCAGTATCATGAAAATGCCTGCTGCATATAGTAAACCAATCGATATGGCCAATAGTAACTCCATTATTGATTAGATTCTGTTATAGTGAAAATTATGGTAAGCGATGCTCCTATGACAACCAGATAAACACCAATATCAAAAAACAAGGCCGACCCTATACTACCAACTACAGGTACCTTTTCTGCAAACCACAGCCCTGTCATAAATGGCTTGCCTACGACTAATGGAAGCAAACCTGCAACGAATGATAACAGCAACCCTGCCGGCATCAAAAAACCCGGATGTATCTTAAGAAGCTTCTTTGTGTCTTGCAAGGTATTGGCAAAGGCATACAGCACAAAAGCAATACTGGCAATCAGGCCACCCACAAAACCGCCGCCCGGTAGGTAATGACCACGCAGTAAGGTGAAGATTGAAAACAATAAAAGCAAGGGCAGTAAATACCGCGATGCCGTTTTTAATATGATTGAATTCATGAGGTCCTCCTTTTCTTTATTCTACTTTATTGTCAGGTTTTATCCTAAGCTTTAATAAGCTAAATACGCCGATGGCTGCTATACTCAAGACGACTATCTCTATCAATGTATCTGTGCCTCTAAAATCTACTAAAATAACGTTGACGATGTTCTTGCCTTTGGCCAGACTGTATGAATTATTTACGTAGTATTCACTGATTTCCCTTGTTGGTAAGACTTCCAATACTTCTAATGCCAATATGGTGATGAGTGCACCAAAGCCAAGTGATATACCAATATCCCTAATATGATACCCCTTAAACTCTAATTTCAAAAACTTAGGTAGTTTGTAAAGCACCAGTACAAACAGGATGACTGTCAATGTGTCAATAGTAAACTGAGTCATCGCCAGATCAGGCGCTGAGTAAAATACAAATATGATGCATATCGCATAGCCGACTACCCCCATCGCCGCTACAGCCGCTAGCCTGCTTTGAGATAAGACAGTAAAAGCAATGGCGATAAATAATACAAGTACCGTCGTAGCTTCATAAAAGGTCACGGTAGTCAGGCTCCCAAAATCAAACTGAGAATTATTGGCCTGAAACACCTTGAGCCCTAAAAATATGATCGTAAAGCTCAATATCGTCAGCAAGTACATGCGCAGAAATCCATTTTGGAATAGCTGTGTCCAGTATCTGGCAAACCCATTAAATCCCCTGGCTAGTCCTGTGAGTATATATTCTGGTGATAAGACCTTG
>SLDF01000051.1 GCA_007125435.1 Saprospiraceae bacterium | reverse complement strand
CCGATGTTTATGACGGCAGCGGGTACTATACCGCCGGGCAAGGTGCTCATCCTGGGTGCCGGAGTGGCCGGACTGCAGGCTATAGCCACAGCAAGACGTCTGGGTGCAGTAGTGCATGTATTTGATGTCAGGTCAGCTGTACGCGAAGAAGTCAAAAGTCTCGGCGGTAAGTTTGTAGAGATAGAAGGTGCCAAAGACGATTCTAGTGCCGGCGGATATGCTGTCGAGCAGCAAGAGGATTTTCTAAAGCGACAACGACAGGCAATCCACGATCATGCTACCAAAGCTGACGCCATCATCTGTACAGCGCAGATTCCCGGCAGAAAAGCGCCGGAGCTGATTTTTGAAGACACAGTAAAAGAGATGAAACCGGGTGCCGTCATCGTAGACCTGGCCGCTTCATCGGGTGGCAACTGCGTATTGACCGAAAACAATAAGACCATACAAAAGCATAATGTCACCATCATAGGCAATAGCAACTTACCCGCACTCATGCCTTATGACGCCTCTAGAATGTTTGGCAAGAATCTCCACCAGTTTTTAAAGCTCCTCCTCAGCGAAGACGGGCTAAATCTCGACTGGGAAGACGATATCATAGCGTCTACATGCATCACTTACAATGGTGATGTCAAATCCGAAAGAATACATCAGTTTTTAGATTAAATATTTGTTGATTATGGAATCCATTATAGAATATCTCGGGGAGCATATGGCGATGATATACATCCTGGCGCTCTCTATTTTCCTGGGTGTAGAGGTCATAAAAAATGTACCCGCCATACTACACACGCCCCTCATGAGCGGTGCCAACGCCATCCACGGTGTAGTCCTGATTGGCGGGATCATCATCCTGGGGCAGGCCTCTTCTGACGACTACTTCACCATGGCACTCGGCTTTTTGGCAGTCGTACTGGGCACACTGAATGTCGTTGGTGGGTTTGCAGTGACAGACCGTATGTTAGAAATGTTTAAAAAGAAGCAAAAATAAGTATTCATGCAAGCCAATTTACTTGAGATATCCTATCTGATAGCATCCTTATCATTCATCATCGGTCTGAAAATGCTCAGCCACCCCGATAAAGCGCGCAAAGGAAACATACTGGCTGCCGGAGGTATGCTACTGGCAATTTTGACGACACTTTTTCTGTACGAACATGAAGGTCGTGCGATGGCCAATCACTGGCTCATCATCGGAGGTATAGCACTCGGTACCGGTATAGGCTACTGGATGGCTATCAAAGTCAAGATGACAGCCATGCCCCAGATGGTGTCCTTCTTCAATGGCATGGGAGGCGCCTGTGCCGGTGTCATCGGCGTGGTCGAATACAGCCACCACCACCCCATGGAATATATGACATTTGACGGCTCAGTATTCACAATGCTCGCCGGACTGGTCATAGGGTCAGTCTCGTTTTCAGGTAGTATGATCGCCTATGGCAAGCTGGAAGGCAAGATCGGCGATAAGGGCTTTTCTAAGCTGACCTACATCAATATATTATTGCTCGTCGCTATACTGGGACTTTTGATCTATGTGCTCAGCCTGCCGGAGAATAACAGCACATTGATGTATCTATTGCTCGTGCTGTCATTAGTCTATGGTATTTCCTTTGTATTGCCGATTGGCGGTGCAGATATGCCAGTCGTGATCTCCCTGCTCAATAGCTTCACCGGCGTAGCAGCAGCCTTTGGTGGCTTCCTCTATGACAATCAAGCCATGCTCACAGGTGGTATACTGGTCGGATCCGCAGGCACCATACTCACCATACTGATGTGCAAAGCCATGAATCGATCCTTGCTCAATGTGATCATAGGTTCATTCAGCGCCGGTGCATCAGGCAGTGGCAGTGGCGAAGACGGCGACCAGGTCATCAAAGAGATCACCATCAGCGACCTGGCAGTACAGCTCAAATACAGCAGCAGAGTGCGTATCATACCCGGCTATGGACTCGCTGTAGCACAAGCCCAGCACCTCTGCCACGAACTCGAAAAACTGCTTGACGCCGAAGGCATAGATGTCAAGTTTTCTATCCACCCTGTGGCCGGCCGTATGCCCGGGCATATGAATGTCCTCCTCGCCGAGGCCGATGTTCCCTATGAAAAGCTCCAGGAAATGGAAGACGCCAACGAAGATATGGCTCGCACTGATGTCGTCCTGGTGATCGGTGCCAACGACGTCGTCAATCCCGCAGCCAAAGACGATCCCTCCTCTCCCATCTATGGCATGCCCATCCTCGAAGTCGAGTCCGCCGGTACAAGCGTCATCCTCAAGCGAAGCATGGGCGTCGGCTACGCCGGCATCCAAAACAAACTCTTCTTTAGCAACAACAATAGAATGCTATTTGGGGACGCCAAAGACTCCTTGCAGAAAATTATTCAAGAACTTAAATCACTGTGATCTGATGTGCCGATTATCTATTTTTTTATTTGGTCTCTGTGGGCGTCACCACCCCTATGAGAGCATGAATGCCTTCACACCTCAAAGTCCGGGATGATACATGACGAATACTATGATAAGGCAAGACAAAGGGGTGGTCGCTATGCTACAGGACTCCCTGAACGGTCGGTCCCGGATCGGCTGGCGCCTCACCGTGACGCTCTCCCGTGCGGTCGAGCCCCTTCCGCAGCGCTGACGCAATTAGGACACAAATCGAAGATATCGGCTAGATTGGCCAAACACTTTTCTATTATTGTACTCCTTTTTTTTCTGAAGACCATGGCAATTGCTCAGGAGAGCGATCACCGCTATGAAGTTTACTTCTTTCTTCTGGATGAATGCAGAATTTGCCAGGAGATGACACCCTACATCAATGACATTTACGATCAATACCACGATCGTATCAAATTTATAGGATACTTTCCCAATTTTTCTTCCAAGCCTGAACAGATAGAGGCATTCAAAGTCACGTACAATATAGCTTTCGAACTGAAAACCGACTATTTCAAAAAGAAATCGCTTCAAATGGGCGCTACTGTATTACCGGAGGCAGTACTCTACGACCTTCATCAAGAAGAAATACGCTATCGCGGTAGAATCAATGACCTCTTTTATGCGCCAGGTAAGCGCAGGAGGCACCTGTCATCTCACGATTTACTATCCGCCATCGAATCCGCTCTATCAGGTAAAACAGACACCATGCAGACCACACCCGCCATAGGATGCTTTATCAACTTCAAGGAAATGAATGATGAATGATACCGCCTCTTTCACATTTTTACCTTATATTTATAATCAAAATCAAAGTGTCTCCATGGCCACACTATTAAAATCATTACTCTTCGTCGGTATATCTCTATTGAGCCATATGTGTTTAGCTCAGGTGACCTACACTTCTCACATTGCCACCATTATTCATGACCACTGTATGATCTGCCACCGCCAAGGTGAGATAGGCCCTATGGAGTTGACCAACTATCAACAGGTCAAAAACTGGGGACCCATGATACAATATGTGACTCAGGAGAAGCTCATGCCACCGTGGAAAGCCGACCCCCACTATTCGAGGTTTTTGGATGAAAACTTCCTTACAGAAGAACAGATCAATGCCATAGCAGAATGGGTAGAAAACGACATGCCCTACGGTGATGCATCCGAAGAACCGGCTCCCCCCATTTTTCCAGAGAACTCCTTGCTTGGAGAACCTGACCTTGTACTTACCTTTGATCAGGCACACTTTCACCCCGGCAATGGCAGGGATCAGTATTGGTATTTTGTTCTGCCTACAGGGCTCGAAGAAGATAAAGTAGTGAAAGCTATAGAGCTCAGGCCGGGAAACTCAAAAATTGTCCACCATGCCCTGCTTTTCCATGACGCTGATGGCCAGGCACGGGGCATCGATGATGAAAACCCAGATCAATACGGTTTTCCATCGAGTAGTGGTACCGGCCTTATGAACCTGCCCCAATATCCTGGCTACGTACCGGGACAAAAGCCACGGCTCTTTCCAGACGGCCTTGGGCAGGTGATGGAGGCAGGCTCTGATCTGGTGGTACAGATGCATTACGCGCCATTCTCCATTGACCAGACTGATTCATCATCTATCAACATATTCTTTGCCAGGGATGATGAGCCGATAGAACGGTTTGTGCAGGATGTCATCATGCTGCCCTTTCATCTGGAAGGCGGTTTTTCTTCATTTTTTCTTAATCCCGGTGACATCAAGAGCTTCCACGGTCAAATAACGGCTCCGGCCAAAGTGAGTATGATCGGCATATTCCCTCATATGCACTACCTCGGTCAGTCCTGGGAAGTCTACATAGAAAATGTGGATGGCAGCATAGAGCCACTCATCAGGATCAATGACTGGGACTTCAATTGGCAAGGCAGCTACTACTTTAATCGCTACAAGATAGTAGAGCAAGGCGCCACCGTCCATGCCATAGCAAAGTACGACAACACCGCTGGCAACCCTAATAATCCCAGTAATCCACCAAGATTTGTGACTTGGGGAGAAGGCTCAGAAGATGAAATGTTTTACCTCCCACTGCTTTTCGTACCATACAGACCGGGAGACGAAGATGTTGTTTTCGAAGATATATCGTCAAGTGCACAGCGGCATCAGAGGGTTAGCGCGACTGACATAGAGCGCATCTATCCAAATCCGGCTTCCGGTGATGATTTTATACACATAGAGTTCTACCTGCAACAGGGGCAAGCTGTATCCATGCAGCTGCTGGACCGAAATGGCCAACTCGTCAGATCGCTAAAGCAAAATGAATTTTTTGGCTCCGGGCATCACATAGCGCATGTGCAAGCCGGATCTTTACCGGCAGGTACATACTTCGTAGTGCTCAGTGCAGGGGGACATATGACGACACAGTCCATAGTGATTGCACCATAAAACAAGGCATTACTCAGTATGCAGATTCATTTTTTCTACAATTCTCTGTGAGGCATGGTAAGATGGCTCCAGAAAAGCTTCAATGTCTACTTCTACACTCTGCCTGTCCAATTGGTCTAAGGTGTCATAGGCGTATTGAAAGGCTTCAGCACTGTCAATCTGATGACCTATGCCAGCCTTGATAACATCATCAGCTTCCGGAAAAAACAATGTCTTAGGCCCGAAAATGACCGGGATTTTATAGGCTAATGGTTCGTAAATATTGTGCAGACCTGCCCCAAATGCGCCACCCACATAGGCCATATCAGCGTATCTATACAGATAGGACAGATGTCCAATATTGTCAATAATCAACACGCGATACATCGCCGGGTTTTCTACATTGTCCATGTGGCTGTATCTCAAGCACTGGCCGGGCAGGTCTTTTTCAATCTGTCTCATGAAGACTTCAGATATCTCATGAGGTGCAATGAAAAGCTTCAAATCTCCGGACTGGATAGCCGGAGCTGATGAGATCACCTTCCAGTCCGTAGGCCAGATGCTACCCATAGCCATGGTCTGCTGTCTGGCTCTCCATGCTTCTACCTGTGTATACCTCTTCTCTTCGAGTGCTATAGACCTTGTCCTGTCTATTCGCGTATCCCCGAAGTGATATACAGATTTATATCCCCTTTCTTTTAAAAAGTCAGCTGTACGGCTGTCCTGACAAAACCAATGACTGATCTGCCTTAGAGCCGGCTCGTACAACCTTCTAAGTTCATTGAAGAAAGCACTCTTGTCGTTGAATCTACAACCGATGACGCTCATCGGAATACCCATCTCAAACATGCGATACAGGTAAAACAACCAAAAATCATACTTTACAAATATCACATGGTCGGGCTTTATAATGCGTAAAAAAGCTTTAGCATTTGACCGACTATCGGATGGCAGGTAAGTCACGACATCAATATCGCTATGTGCTTTTCGTTGTTCATAGCCCGAAGAAGAGAAAAAACTGACTATAATGTGGTAGCCGCCTCTATCTCTAATGGCTTTGATTACAGGGTGAGCCAACTCAAATTCCCCCAGTGAAGCACAGTGTATCCATATGCGCTTCTTACGGGGATCAAGGGCATTGACCTCGGTCGCAAGTCGCTCCTGCCAGCCACTCAAGCCCCTGACACGCAGTGCCGCCTTGGTATTAAACAACCCAAAGAATCGCACTGCTAAGCCAAAGCCTGTCATGGCTATTTTATATCCGGTAAACCATATGTGGTTCTTTTTATCCATACTCCTTGTCCGATCTATTTTCAGAAACCTTCATGTCTGCGTCCTCCTTGAAGGCAAGCGAAAGTAAGTCTAATCTCACAAAAACCCACTCCGGTTGGCGAACAAATTCACAAATATTCCTTTGGGAAAACGGTTTATTCATACTGAGTAATATAGGACTTGGTATTGATGAAGTACAGTGCAGCATTATGCCCTAGGGGGTTAAAAGAGAAAAAATAACTAACTTCGCCAATAGGCTAGAATAATGGTACAGAGATGGGGAGTGACATCATACAAAGTGCTAGGGAAAATACAGTTAAAAAACCGAGGAACCTGATTTTGATAACATCAATGCTCTTGCATCAAGAAAAAAAAGATCCATGATCAGACGATTAAAACTAACATACATGATCTATAACTTATTCAATAGATCTCGACTTATGCACAACAGCCGGCTGTATAAAAAAGCAGGACTGAATAAGTTTTACTTCTCTCCGGTTTCCAGCAAGGACTTCGAAAACGTTGATGAGCAGTTGCTCAAACCCAAAACGACTCCAAAGAAAGCCAGAGAAACAGAACTGTACAAAAAGCTATCTGACGAAGATCGGGCAAGCATAGATGATTACCCAACTAATGGCTATGCCATACTCAAGGGGTATTTAGATTCATCGCGGGTAGATGCCATTAACAATGATATAGCAGATCTGATTAAGAGCAAGGCTGTCAAATTTAGATACGGCAATAAAATCATGTTTGCCTTCAAAAAATCAAAAGCGCTCAAATCCGTAGCAAAAGACCCCTTGCTCGATGAACTGCTATCGGCTCTGATGGGAGATCAAGTCAAATTGTTTCAGAGCATTAACTTCTTATCGGGCAGCGAGCAGGACTCACATTCAGACAGCATTCACATGACGACCTTCCCACAGGGAGGACTGTTAGGGGTCTGGGTTGCTCTGGAAGACATTGATACAGATAATGGCCCATTGCACTACTACCCCGGCAGTCATACTCTACCCTATTACATGAATAAAGACTACGATAACGAAGGCAACCTCTTCATGATAGGTAAGCACAACTACGACAAATACGAAGAGATGATAGCTCAAAAGATCAAAGACAACCAACTCGAAAAAAAGACGTTCACAGCAAAAGCCGGTGACTTATTGATATGGCATGCCAACCTCCTTCATGGTGGAGAGCGACACACCAACAAGCAAAAGACACGCAAAAGCGTCGTTTTTCATTACTATGCCGAGAACAGGGTCTGCTACCACGAGATTACCCAAAGGCCGGCATTGATCTAACCCGTATTACGAATTTCCAATGCATAATTCGCGTTTAAAAATTCACATAATTTATTGTTTGATTGAGCTCTTTATTTTATCTTTAGACAATCTTTTGTTTTTTGGTATAACAGAAGTGGCTTGTTTCCATCCATAATATTTTAAGCTATGCGTATTTATTTGGTTTTTATGCTGGCTGGTCTATTCGCTCAAGTGGGTTTATATGGACAAGATGAAGTGTCAAAGTGGAAATATTTTGTAGAGGGCAGGCATTTTATCAACCCTGTAATAAATAAGGGAGATAATTTTCTTACCGGCATTGGTCTGACTGCTAAATTAGCTGCAGGCTCCCGACATAAAACCACAGTTGCCGGTATGAGCTATATTTTTTCCGGACAATATTATTCTAACTACGATTTGAATGTACTTAAAGTCGAGGGCTATTCTTTTGCAGCTCTTCTGAATCAAGACTTTAGGGTGTTTAAGTCATCAGATAAATTCTATTGGTTTATATCCGGAGGGGGCGAGTTTCATGCCATCAATACGCAGGAACAATGGCGACATCATTTTGCAGCTGCTGCACAATTAGGCTTCTCTTATAAAAACCAAAGCAGTCTTATAAAAGGAATAGACCTTGGTCTTACCAACTCATTCTTTATAGGCTCTGTATCAGACCGATCTTTCCCCATCTTGTCAGGTGTATTTTTACGAATTATGATTTGGCAGTAGAATGCGGTAAGGATTAGCTTAGAGTTTTAGAAATGTTGTGTTGCAGTGTTTTAAGGATGGGCTATACAGAGTAATAGGTAAGTTTTTCACTATTGCAATGCCAAGCACTTCTGTCAGTTAGGTGCGTCTCATGTTGTCGCTTTAGGCATCACCGTTCCAGGGCTCCCTGGACGGTCGGCCTCAGCTTCGCCATTGCAACGCTGAGTCTGGCTCCTGCGTCGCCACCCTTACACATCGCTGATGCAAGACCAGAAAAAACGACATGTTGAAATGCACCCTAATCTATCATATGCAAAAGATTTTTGTCATGACCAAAATCAATGAATGATATTCACGATTGCTGATAAAACTTAGAAAAATTAGTGGTATAATATTTGGCTTTATTCCAAATAAAGCTATTTTTGAATTATAAATTTCTATCCCCTATGGTGAAAAATCTTACGTTTCCCTTTTTCCGACAACTTGATTCCATGGACTGTGGTCCCTCATGCTTGCGCATGGTTGCCAAGTACTATGGCAAAGATTTATCTTTACAGTACCTCCGAGAAAAATGTTACATCGATAGAGCAGGAGTCAGCCTGAAAGGGATCAGCGAGGCAGCAGAATTAATAGGCTTTCGCACCTTGGCTGTCAAAGTGGCGCTTACCCCCCCCCCATTCACCTGCCAATGTGTCAAGCCCCTCACTGAATGAAGCTCCTCTGCCATGCATTGTGCATTGGAACCAGAATCACTTCATCGTCGTACATAAAATATCCAAGAAATATGTTTGGGTGGCTGACCCGGCTGCCGGCAAATTAAAACTCAAGCACGAAGATTTCAACAAAGGTTATGCTAGCGATGGCAAAGATGGAGTTGCCTTGCTTTTGGAGCGCACACCTTCATTTGAAGATCACCACTTAGAAGCCTCTAAGAATGGAAGTTTTTCCTATTTAATTCAATACCTGAAACCTCACCACAAACTAATGTTTCAAGTACTCATTGGTTTGTTACTAGGCATGATATTTCAGTTAATCACGCCATTCTTAACACAAAGTCTGGTGGATATTGGTATTGACACTCGAAACCTTGGTTTCATTTATATTATATTAGCGGGTCAGCTGATGTTGTTTTTAGGCCAAACCACGGTACGATTCATTCAGAGCTGGATTATTCTACATATTTCTGTTCGTATCAATGT
>SLDF01000031.1 GCA_007125435.1 Saprospiraceae bacterium | reverse complement strand
ATCAGCGATGCGTAGTGGGTCACGACCGAAAGGGAGTGAGTCCGCAAGGACCGAGCGAACAGCGAGCCCCGAAGCGTAGCGACCCGCAACGTAGTGGAGGGTGATGCCCAAAGCTACATTACCATCAGAGAGCTTTAAGAAGGCTTCTAGCTTCGGATTATCACCATGCTTGTCGAGTTCAAAAATATGGATAGATGGCAAGTGGACGTCAGGCCAGATAGCGCAGCCTCTGCTAATGGAACAGGTATTAAGTACAGCTTTCCATTCATTTGACTATACAGTTCAAAGTATCTTGCAAGGTAGATTTATAGTATTACAGCTCTTCGAGGATGTCTTTGATCTTTGCTGATGAGTGGCCACCACCGGTAAGTCGATCTTGCTCTACACCATCTTTATAAAAAATCATAGTCGGAAATCCATCGACATTTGAAAACGTGACAATGTCTTGTGCTTGTTCGTAATTGACTTCACCAAAGAAAACATGTGACAGGTCATTGTCCTTCATCAGTGACTCTACAGCGGGTCTTTGATTACGACAAATACTGCACCAGGTTGCGTGAAAAAAGACTAAGGAAACGCCATCTCCTATTAAATTCTGATAGTTTTCAAGACTTTCAATGTCTTGTAAATCGCTATCAATCGGCTCATCATTATTCTTGTTGCAAGCAATAATAGAAAATAAAACAGCCGAAAACAATAGAAACCTAAGAACGAATGTAATCTTCATGATATTATTTATGTATATTTATGTAGTAATAATGTTGCACTTACAGGCAGATCAAATATGAACTCAAATTTACGATTAACTATTGTCATATTCACAATATATAAAGATAATCAGAGCTTGGAGAATTATTACAACTGCTCTTTTGTTTAACTATTAGCCGACAAACAGGCACAAAGGCTAAACAATAATGTAATATTAATCGTTTTAAGCCGACATAACATAATTATTTCGCAAAGAATGGCAAAAAAAGCAGTAGTAATAGGAGCAGGTTTTTCAGGGCTATCAGCAGCTAGTTTTCTTGCTAAGGATGGCTTCGATGTCACTTTACTGGAAAAGCACGATATGCCTGGAGGTCGTGCCAGAAAACTTGAGGTGGATGGGTTTACGTTTGATATGGGGCCCAGTTGGTATTGGATGCCGGATATTTTCGAACGTTATTTTGCACAGTTTGGCAAAAAGCCTTCTGACTATTACACTCTCAAAAGACTTGACCCATCATATGCCATTTATTTTGGCGACAACGATGTCATGAAAGTCCCCGCAGATGAAAAGGCCTTCTACGACATGTTTGAGCAATTGGAGCCCGGCAGTTCGGCCAATCTCAAAAAGTTTCTGGAAGAATCAGCATATAAGTATGAAGTCGGTATTAAAGACTTTGTATTCAGACCGGGCAACAGTATTACAGAGTTTTTTGAGCTACGAGTTTTTGCCAGTGTCTTTAGGTTGCATATGCTCAAGTCGATATCTTCGTACATTAGAAAGTACTTCAAGCATCCACAATTGGTGCAGTTACTTGAGTTTCCGGTTTTATTTCTCGGGGCGACTCCGGAGAAGACGCCTGCGCTATACTCACTTATGAACTACGCAGACATCTCTCTTGGTACATGGTACCCTATGGGCGGTATGCATGAAATCGTAAAAGGTATGGCGTCTCTAGCTGAGGAATTAGGAGTCAATATTAAGTACAATACCACAGTTGAGAAGATAGACATTGTCAAAGGCAATGCAAAGAAAGTTATCTGTCAAGATGCAGTGTATGAAGCTGATGTTGTAGTGGGAGGTGCTGACTACAACCACGTGGAACAAAAACTACTTGATAAGCCCTATCGCATGTACGACGAATCGTACTGGAAAAAACGAGTCATGGCTCCATCAAGTATTCTATACTATATAGGTCTAAATAAGCGGCTTGATAACATGTGGCACCACACCCTCTTTTTTGATGCGCCATTCGGGCCTCATGCCGATAAGATATACGAAAATCCTGACTGGCCGGACAACCCATTGTTTTACTCTTCTTGTGCATCGATCACCGATCCATCAGTGGCCCCTGATGGTATGGAAAATCTGGTCTTCCTCATCCCTGTTGCTCCGGGGCTCAAGGATGATCAAGCCATCAGAGATCGGTATTTCGATATGATTGTAGACCGGTTTGAGCGTCTGACCGGAAATGACATAAGGTCACATATTGTTGTCAGAAAAGACTACGGCTATACTAACTTTGTGGATGATTACAATTCTTTCAGAGGCAATGCCTATGGTCTGGCGAATACCATTTTACAAACAGCATTCCTAAAGCCCAAGATGAGAAGCAAAAAAGTAGATAACCTATATTTCACAGGACAATTGACAACTCCAGGCCCAGGCGTACCTCCTTCTTTAATTAGTGGCGAAGTGGTCAGTAAAGAAATCTTAAAACGCATAAAACCCAATTAACATGAAGTCATATTTACAATTATATTCTGACACTTGTCGATCGTGCAGTGAACTGATCACGAAGAGATACAGCACGTCATTCTCTATGGGCATCATGGCATTTGCTAAACCATTTCGCCCGCCCATTTACAGTATTTATGGCTTTGTTCGGTTTGCAGATGAAATAGTGGACACCTTCCACGATCATGACAAAGAGCAACTGTTGAACGAGTTTCGAGAAGATACCTACAAAGCCATTCGCCAGGGTATCAGCCTAAATCCTGTATTACATGCATTTCAGGAAGTTGTCCACAGATACAACATTGATATTGATCTGATAGATGCTTTTCTTGACAGTATGGAAATGGATCTTTATCACAATTCATATGACTCATCCATGTATGACAAATACATTTATGGTTCTGCTGAGGTCGTAGGTCTGATGTGTCTTAAAGTTTTTGTAGACGGAGACCAGACCACATACGATAGCCTCAAGGACTACGCTAGAAGCCTTGGCGCCGCTTTTCAGAAAATCAACTTTCTCAGAGACATTAAGTCTGACTACGATTTCAGAGAACGAACTTATTTTCCGGGCGTTGACTTTAATCACTTTACCTGTGAAGATAAGGCTGCCATCGAGGAAGATATTCAAAAGGATTTCGATCACGCCCTCATCGGTATCAAAAAGCTACCAAAAGGCTGTCGACACGGTGTATATCTGGCTTACAAATATTACACGGCTCTTTTCGACAAGATCAAAAATCTGCCTTCATCTACCATCAAAGAAACCAGAGTACGCGTTCCGGACTCTAGAAAAGTCTACTATCTATTCAGCTCTACACTCAAAAACCAACTGAATCTTTTGTAGTTGGATGCCATAAGTAGCGATAGATAAAGAATTGTTTTTACATAAAAATCAGTAGATGATTACGTACAGTCAAAATCGTTTTTGGATATATTGGCCTTTAGTATGGACTGTGCTATTTGCCATTATTATGTGGACTGGTTCTGTTGATACCGACACCGTATATGACCCCGGCACAGTCAAGCTCATACCATCTCTTGAAAATACGTGGTATTATGCCTTCATTTTGGCAGCATCAATCATATTTCCATTCTTATTAAGCTTCGACAAAAATGTCCATTTTTACACCCGATGGGCACCATTATTCAAAGCGACAGGCATAGTAGCTGTATTCTTCATCATTTGGGATATTGTTTTTACGGCTGTTGGCGTCTGGGGCTTTAATGATGCCTACATTTTGGGCTTCAAGTTTGCGGGTCTACCTATTGAGGAATGGTTATGGTTCTTCATCATCCCATACTGCTGCATATTCATCTATGAATGCCTCAATTTTTACATTAAGAAAGATCCTCTCTTATCCATACAGCACTACATTACATGGATTCTGATCCCTACTTTCCTTGTGATTGGTCTGTACAGTTGGGGACAACTGTACACGAGTCTCACTTTTCTATCAGCAGCAGGCATTACATTTTACCACCACTTTTTTCATGCGCCGGAGGAGAGAAGCCGCTTCTTTCTGGCATGGATAGTCAGTATCATTCCATTTTACCTAGTGAATGGAGCGCTGACCGGCGCCTTTACCAATGAGGCTATAGTCGTCTATGCACCTTCAGAGTTCACCGGTATACGCTGGGGTACTATTCCGATAGATGATGCCATTTATTTGTACGTGTTTTTGCTTTGGATCATTACCATTTATGAGGGCTTCAAGAAAAAGTGATCTCTGTAGTTGATTTTATCCTAAACAAATAACAGATTCAAACTTCAATTTGCATCATAGCACCTGAAGCTTGGCATATTTCAGCAAGATTCTTTTGGTCTCGTCAAAGCTGTTATCAAACGCAATGGTAGCGACTCGGCTGTCATTGTCGCCATCTACTTTGAGAACTTTGCCCTTGCCGAAGCGCTGGTGGACAACTTCTGCACCTTCGATGATATCACTAATAGAGCTGGCTTTAAAATTGGGGTTAACTTTGATGGGCTTTCGGAGCACTTTGCGCATGGGGGCCATTCTGACACCTGACCTCTGGACACCGGAAGACTCAAGAGCCGCACTTTGGGAAGAATCATCAAAATATTCTATGTCTATTTCCTTGAGGAACCGACTGGCAGTGTCCTCACTGATCTTGCCATAGCGATATCTGGTCTTGGCAAAACTGAGTGTCAGATACTGCTCAGCTCTGGTAATGGCTACATAGAACAGGCGCCTTTCTTCGTCCACCCCTTCTCTGGATTTGATTGCCATAGCTGATGGAAATAGATTTTCTTCAAGACCTACTACAAATACAGACTTGAACTCAAGACCTTTAGCAGAGTGGACAGACATAAGCGTAATGGTTTCGCTGCCTTCTTCTTCATTATCGAGGTCGCTAACCAGGGCTATATTTTGCAAGTATGACTCCAGGCTCTTATCCGGTAGTGTGGCCTCGTCGATGATTTCGTCATTTTCCTCAAAGTCTTTGATGGCGTCCAGAAGGGCCTGGACATTCTCAAGTCGGCTTTGGCCTTCGTGCGAACCATCTTTCTTTAAGTCATCAATGACCTCACTTTTGTTGACAACGTATGTGGCCAGGTCATAAATCCCTACTCCGGTTTCTTTCTGAATAAAGCCTTCGATCATCTTTCTAAATTTCTTGATAGAGTTGGTGCTCCTCCCAAAGTCTGTGTCAGAGCCTATAGCCTCCCAAAGAGATATGCCATTGGCATTGGCAAAAGCACTGACCTTATCCAAGCTGGTATTGCCAATGCCCCTTCTGGGATAATTGATGATCCGCTTCAGGGCTTCATCGTCATTTTGATTATTAATCAGTCGTAAGTAAGCGAGGATATCCTTGACCTCTTTGCGCTGATAAAATGACAATCCGCCGTAGATCCGATACGCTAGATTACTGCGCCTTAGATACTCTTCGAAAAGCCGAGACTGAGCATTGGTGCGGTAAAGTATGGCGATTTCACTATTGGATAGGTGGTACCTGTTTTTCTGCTCCTGGATCAGGTCTACGACTCTTCTTGCCTCCTCTGTATCTGAAATGGCCTTGACTAACCTGATTTTTTCACCTTGTTCATGAGAGGTCCATATGACCTTTTTGATTTGCTTTTTATTGTGTGTGATGACACTATTAGCGGCATTGACAATATAAGGGGTCGAGCGATAATTTTGCTCTAGCTTATAGGTTTTAAGGCCTTTGAAGTCTTTTTCAAAGTCGAGAATATTATCTATCGTAGCGCCTCTAAAGGCGTATATACTCTGGGCATCATCTCCAACAGCACAGATGTTTTGAGGGCTGCCGTCATATAAGCAAAGTTTCTTAATGATGCTGTACTGCAGATAGTTGGTATCTTGAAACTCATCTACTAAAAGATGCGAAAATTTGGATCGATATTTTTCCAAAACACCGTCGGGATTTTGATGTAGTAGCCGGTACGTCTGAAACAAAAGATCATCAAAGTCCATAGCACCACTTCGTCTGCAACGCTCACTGTACTTTTTATAAATATGATGCAGTTGTCCAACGCCCTTGGCTCGGTCTTTTTCTAGTAGTTCTGCGTTGTTGCTATAGGCTGTGGGTGATATAAGGTTTGATTTAGCAGAAGATATCCTATTGTACAATGTGCCGGCTCCATAGGCTTTGGGGTCCAGCCCCATCTCTTTGACTATAGCATTGAGAAGACTCTTAGTATCGTCAGTATCGTAGATGGTAAAAGATGATGGATACCCTATCTTATCAGCTTCGAAGCGGAGGATTCTGGCAAAAATGGAGTGGAATGTACCAGCCCAGACTTTATTGACGCTAGAACCAACAACTTTAGATATCCGTTCTTTCATTTCTTTGGCAGCCTTATTGGTAAAGGTCAATGCCAGTATCTGGTAAGGTGGTATTTTAGAGTCAATCAGGTAAGCTATCCGATAAGTCAGTACGCGAGTCTTACCGGACCCCGGCCCTGCGACCACAAGTGAAGGACCATTTATGTCTGTAACGGCTTGTCTTTGAATATCATTCAGTTCATTAAGGTATTGCATACAATGTTTTTTGATGGGCGTAATATGAACTCAAATCCTGCAATAGATCTATTTATTACTATTTTCCCTCATGATTTGCAGAAGATAAAAGGACCTAGAACTATCCACACAAATAAAGTTTGCAAATATATGAAAAACCTTTATGTAAATGCAGAATCATCTTGTGTCTCTCTGCGATATATTGCATATGCAATCTTGTAATTTCTTTTTCTAATAAATAACCAACGGATCATCAAATGGTATAGTTATTGATTAGTAATAAGCAACAGGCTCTATACAACATTCACACTTTCTACTTGTGTAAAGCTATGTTAACCTTAAAAAACATTTTACCACAACATGCGCACCTCGTAGAATATTGTTATTTTTGTACCGGGAAAAGGAAATAAAACAATCTAATATTAGGGGTTATGGAGAAGAAAAATCTGATCTTCACATGCTTGCTGCTGTTATGTAGTATGCTGTTTACAAATGCTCTATTTGGTCAAATAAAAGACACTAAGCTCACTACTTTAGAAGACATCGCTTCTTCACACTTTACATTAAAAAAGGATGGCATTAATATATTTTACTCATATCCTGTGTATGAGAAGGAAGATCGTGTCATAAGCCGACTGACAGATCAGGACTCTATTGTTTTTTTTATTGACTTAGAGAAAAATAAGACTGAAGATAGTCTGTATGTGTCTGTATCTGAGGACGGGCCTGGCATTAGAGGCTTTAAAACTGTCGCAACCATATCTTTGCCCGATGAAGTAGGTGTATATAAAGCAGCCATAAGCTGTCCCATAAAAAAGCAAGGCAATCGTTTTGTAAGTTGGACTACAAAGAAACCGGTACTTGATGACCAATTGCCGTATAAAGACCCTATGGCTTTAGATGAATTATTTTTGAGCCATACCATCCGACCATTTCAAACATTCAGTGAATTATTAAAGGGGGGACACCAGGAATTGTCTATTTTAATTCAAGGGACACCAATAGAAATAGTTCTGGAAGAGGTCAATCTAAAAAGTGACAGATACATCATAAATCTATTTGACGGACAGAGAGAAAGAGCTTATGAACCGCAGAAGCATGCCAAAACCTATAAAGGCATAAGGAGAGATGGCAAAGGTAGGGTGAGACTGACCATAGATGATGACTTTGTTTACGGCTTAATAGAGGATGAGACAGAGACCTTCTATTTTGAACCGGCGAGATTCTACGATAAAGGTGCAGGCCGATCCGACATCATACAATATAGCAACAGAGAGACTGCTCCTGTTCACGGTAAGATGTGTGGTACTGAGACAGACGGTAAAAGCAGCAGACCATTTGGCCCAACACCGACAAAGTCATCCGACGATTGCGCAATAGTCGACTATAATATTGCTTGTGATTATTCCATGCTACAGAAATATGGCACTGTAAATGACCTTATCAATAGAAACCTGGGTGTCTTGAACAATATGCAAATCAATTATATCGGCTGGTTTAATAAGAATTATGTATTTAAGATAGGGGAACAATTTATAGTAACTTGTGATGGATGCGACCCCTGGACATCGTCTACAGATGCCAACACACTATTAAATGCCTTCACCCAGTGGGGCGGAAATGGATTTTCTATATCCCATGATGTGGCATCCTTATGGACCAATAGGAATTTCAATGGCTCCACAATTGGTATTGCATGGTTGAATGCAGTGTGCAACAATAATATTAAATACAATATCAACCAAGACTTTAGTAGCAATGCTGAGTTTATAAGAGTATTAATTGCACACGAACTGGGACATAATTTCGGCGCATATCATGACGATCAAGGTGCACCATACATTATGGCGCCGTCAGTCAGTACATCAACCATTTGGTCTTCACAGTCTCAAAGCCAAATCAATAATTATATGGATGGGACTAGTTGTACAGACGACTGTCCTGAAAGCCCTCTGGCAGAATGCGGTGGATACTTCTATGATACTGGTGGAGCCGATGAAGACTACTCTAACAATGAAGACTACACAACTACAATTTGCCCCAACGATCCCGGCAATGAGACCATCTCCGTATGGTTTCACAACTTTAAAACAGAAGCTGATGCTGATATTTTGACATGCTACGATGGCAATGATACAAATGGCGACCTGCTATGGTCCCACTCCGGGCCCAATTTACCGAGCTTAAACCCCACTTTAGCTACTAATAGTACAGGTTGCCTGACCTTTCACTTTCAGTCCAATGCATCTGTAGTAGATCTTGGGTGGTCAGCATTAGTCGAATGCATTGATAACAGTGATTGCCCGGAGCCGGGCAGCTTAACTGTAGTGAACACAACGAATACTAGTGCTACATTATCATGGGTTCAGTTTGGAACAGCGATCGATTGGGATATAGAATATGGGATCGCCGGGTTTTCTCCGGTTGGCAGCCCGTCTGTAACGACATCAGACAACACTTACACCATCACGGGTCTGTCAAGCAACACTAACTATGAAGCCTATATCAGAGCCAACTGTGGAAATGATGAACAAAGTACATGGGCTGGCCCTATCATATTCACTACAGACCCTGAAGCGCCGTCGAATAATTTTTGCAATGGTGCCATTGAGCTAACACCCGAGCCTACTTGTAATTATATTTCAGGGACTACATTAGCTGCTACTAGTTCTATGCCTGCCATTGAATGTAATGGTTGGACAGCTAACAACCCAACAGATGTCTGGTATACTTTTGAAGCTACAGGCATTCACGATTATGTCATTACGATGGATATGACCGTAGATGGGATATTAGTGCTATATACACAGGACTGTGGCAATTTGGTTTATGTGGATTGTGCAGACAATAATTTCT
>SLDF01000421.1 GCA_007125435.1 Saprospiraceae bacterium | reverse complement strand
TGGAATGAGGCTAACACTTCAACAATTTAGTACAACACTTATTCGCAACTAAACAGCCAACAAACTTTAAAACACTCACCTCTACTGGGTACTTTTCTGTGCTATCTCATTGATTTTAGCTTTTTCTCCGTAAAGCTCTTTAGACTTTTTATTATAAGCCAAGGCTGCTTGCTCGGGTGTATCAAACATACCTAAATGAACTGCTTTACCATTTATAGATATTATGGCTCTGTACTTTTTATTTTCTTGATATACCCCTGTATAGCCCGTTTTACTGCTGGATTTTCTTTGTCTAGAAGCTGTTGACCTAGATCTCCATACGAGATTTGACAGCCTGCAATCCAATTTGTTTCCATTTTTAGCACCTACAAGATTATTCTCTTCTGAATATTCATCTTGTTTAAACTTTTCAGCAATATAGCGGTGCATATAAATAGTTTCTGTTGCAAAATCTCCAGATTCTTTTTTCCACGTTTTTTGGAACACTGCACAGCCAGATGAATGCTGTCTTAAATTGTTTAAAACATCCATTTTACTAATGTACTGATCTTTTTTCAAAGCATCGTACACTTCCTTATCCATAATTACAAAGTCACTCGAATTTTTTAAATTAACCTTGATCTCCATGATAAAATATATTATTACATAAGTGGATATACACTACAAATGAGTAAATAGTATTTTGTTTACTTTTGTTTAGGCATATAGGGCAAATAGTTAAACAAAAACTCATTTTATTTTGCTATGTAACAAAATCATATAGCAAACACCCAAAAATTCTTTCAAATTAGCTAGCTATCTTTGATAAAATCTTGCTTAGTTTATACTAAAGCATCCTCAAACCACAAATGTTTCGCAGTTATCCGTCAATAACAAATCATAGACAAGTTTTAGCTAACTAATGATGACGAAAAGATGGAGATGACCAAAATATCATAATGACTTATATCTCTCTAAAAACTCAAGACTATAAAAATAGATAAACAATAGAAGATGTTATATCTATTATTTTAGGGATGAAATGCAATTATTACAAATTCATATCTTTGTCTTTTTCTATATCGTTGACTTTGAAAAATCCAATTCATTTGACACCTGATTATCTAGAAAATTATATGCAATATGCTATTGCCTGCGCCTTAAGAGCAGACAAAAGCGTCGCATCTAATCCTAAAGTGGGGGCTTGTCTAGTTTATGATAATAAGATAATCGGTGAAGGTTGGCATCAAAAATTTGGTGAGCCTCATGCTGAAGTCAATGCCGTTAACAGTGTAAATAATCATAATAGGGATAAAATTAAAGACAGTACACTGTTTGTCACGCTTGAACCATGCAACCATCATGGTAAAACACCGCCTTGCACATCTCTTATCATCAATAATCGCATAAAGCATGTCGTTATAGGAACCTTAGATCCTAATCCTAAAGTTTCAGGTAATGGAGTCCGCATATTAAAGGAGAATGGTGTGGAGGTCATTACCGGAATATGCGAACAACAGTGTAAAGATATTATAAGACCGTTCATTGCTAATATCATACACAAGAGACCATACATATGCCTTAAATGGGCTCAGTCTTCAGATGCCTTTATTGGACAAGAGGGTAAATCCATTTGGCTTACCAATAGCTCATCAAAACTACTAGTACATAAATGGCGATCTCAATTTGATGCCATCATGGTCGGCAATCAAACACTCAGACAGGATAACCCCGAGCTAACCGTCAGACTAACCGGCGGTGTCTCTCCAACAAAAATAGTCTTAGACCTCAAGGGTCATTTGCCACAAACCCTCAAGGTTTTCGACACGTCAAAGTCTCCTCTGTTTTATTTTTCTAATCATAATAATACACAAATAAATAAACCGTATGACATACAGGTCTTTAATTTGAATACCAGTGACTACGATAAAGCTATCAATAAAGTCATGACTACAATCTTCGAGCATGGTATAAACTCTATTTTTATTGAAGGAGGGAGTCAGTTGCTTCACACACTGGTTAACATGAACTTATGGGATGAGGCTAGAGTATTAACAACAAAACATTCCCTTGGATCTGGCTTATTGGCCCCATCATTAGATCAAGAGCTATTCATCGACATGTTTTATATATTAGATAATCAATGTTCTACATACATCAATAATAACTTTACCTAGCTCTAATCATAAAATAGAAGTCAATTCTGAACAGGGATTTTAGTTAATAAAAATTTAAATATCTAGTTAAACTGATTACCTAGGTTGACAAATCGGCTAAACTTACATTATATTTGTCGTGCATGAAAAGTAATAGTAGACATATCATTTTATTTAGCCTGTTGGTAATTGTCCCTGTACTTGCCTTTGGTCAGCCTAAGGTCAATTGGGTTTCTTTTGAAGAGGCAGAAAGACTTAGTGCTGACAATCCTAAGAAAATCATGGTGGACATGTACACTGATTGGTGCACTTACTGCAAAAAAATGGACTCCGGTCCGTTGTGTAAAGAAAATATCATTAACTACATAAATGATAACTATTACGCTGTCAAATTCAATGCTGAATCAAAAAAGAATATAGAGTTCAACAACCAGACTTACAAATATGTCAAATCCGGCAAAAATAGCTACAACGAACTCGCTCTTGAACTGACTAGAGGACGTCTCAGCTATCCGGCCATAGTTTTTATTGACGAAGACTTGAATATCATTCAAGCTATCCATGGCTACATGCACCCGGATAAGTTAGAAAAGGTCATGATTTATTTTAGTGATGACTACTTCAAGACCACTCCCTGGGTTACTTTTCAAAGAAATTTCGAGTCCAGCATCAAAGCAAAAGAAGTTACTCAGTATTAATTAGCTTTTGGGCGTGCACTCTTATCGTCCCGCGGAGTCGGGTTCATCTTTTGACTCGTTTGATAAGCTTACCTCTTTGCACAACATTGCAGCGCGGGGCTTTTATCTTTTATCTTCCAAAGTGTCCTTTAACTTTCTACCTTCTACATTTTTACCATTAACCAAAAGGCCATTTGCTGACATTGACCTTCAATTTTCGACTTTCGGACTTTTGACCTTTGACTTTGGGACTTTCAGACAAAAAAACATCTTAGGCTTTCTTCTTCTTCTTTATAAAAAAATATATCAAATAACTAATGGCTACACCTCAGCCACTAAGCTCCTCTGCTCCTCTGCTCCTCTGCCTCTTAGCTCCTTAGCTCCTATGCTCCTTCGACTTTCGGACTTTTGACCTTCAAACTTCAGGTCTTTGACTTTTATCAAGTGACTACTGCAAGGTTAAACAGCTGAAAAAGTTATGTTCTTCGTCAAGCAATGATACAGGTTTGATATCATGCCCTAGATCCCTATAGAACTCAATGCTTGTAATTTGCTCAAGTGAATCAAGTGGAATAATTTGACTTTTCCTATCGGAGTGCATATTATTTTGCCAGAGTAATACATTCAAAGATTCACATTGCCTCTCTTTGCAAATCAGAAATGAAACATAAAACCCTTCAGGAATGGCTACAACTGAACTATTTCGACTTTTACCAAGTCCATCATCTTGAGGATATATCGGTCCTAACACAAGGACAATGTCCTCATCACAATACACGGCTCCTTCTTTTATTTTCTCCATGAAAGGCAACCATACCTCGTTGTAAAAGTCCTCCAATTGGAGTGTGATTAAGCTAGTCACTGCTAGTTTGTCTTCAGCATCTATCTGATTGGCAAAAAAGAAAGGGAATACATAAGGCACAATCAAATGATCGGTCCTGTTAAAAAAGTGAACTTCTAAGGAAGGCTCTAGCAATTTCGAATCAGGAATATAGTTCTTGTATCCATACGTTTCTCCTATCAAATTGCGATCAAGCTGAAATGCTACCCACACTGGTTGATGTGTCAATTCATCATATGCATAAGATACAAGATCACTCACTACAACTTCTCCACGATTTGCATAAGGGAGAAAAGAACTTTTATGCTTTATTTCCTGATATGAATCACCTGAAATCAATTGATGACCATCACTGTTAGATAAGTTGCTATTAAAAGACAAATCTATATCTAATAACACAACAGCAATAACCATCACTATAGCCAAAAGAAAAATAACTTTGATTACCAAAGACGACATTTTAGCCCCTTTTTTTCTATCGTGTTGTCTTCTGAATTTGGCCATTTCTATAGAAGTTTATTACAGTTTTAACCTTTTCCATCTGCCACTTTTTAAGTAGATACCTGTAGCAGTCAGACTAAGGATCCAAAAGAACAGTTCCCCAGTCCATGCTATTAATAGTTCCATTTCATATACATTGATGATGAAGTGAAGATAGATTATATATAATATCACGCATATAATTTGAATATACAGACCAAACCAGGTATCGCCGGTACCCACAAGACCATTATAGTAAATTCCACCTATGCAGAAAAATACCAGAGTGAACAGCACCAACCTTAAAATGGGTACGGACTCAATCAATAAAGCATAATTATCGTCTCTAAAAATTGGAGAGAGTGTAAACTGAGGGAAAAGCAACAATGGAATGGCCACGACCATGGTAACAATAAGCCCAAGAAATGCAGTTTTACCTGTGACCCTAACGACTTGTTCTTTATGGCCTTGCCCTATAAGAAAGCTCACAATCGTATTAATGCCCGATGAAAAACCCCAAGTAGGTACAGATAAAGCCAAATAAATAATCCTGATAAAGTTAGAAATAGCCAAAGCTCTTTCGCCCATTTTTTCTACAAAAGCAAAGAATATAAACCAGCTGCCAAGACCGACAATGGACTGCACTACTACAGGAAACCCTACCTTTGCAATCACTATTGTTTTTTTGAATAGATTATTAAGATGAGCAGGTGAGAACCTCCATGCTCTCCCCTTCTTATCCCAGAGTGCATAAATTAAAAATATGACGAAGGCAATTAATTCAGCTATTGCACTGCCGAGCCCGGCGCCTGATATGCCCATTTCCGGCGCACCTAGTTTGCCGTATATAAGAATGTAATTAAGCACAAGATTGATAACCATCATGATGACGACATCAACTACTATAAATGTTGTACGAGCAATACCTGTGTACAAAGCGATATAACCCAGACCGAGATAGCTGAAAAAAATTGACCATGATCGCCAGCTCAGGTAAGCATTACACTTCTCTAGTATCAATTCATTTTTTATAAACAGAGCGAGGAAAGATGGTGACACAAAAACCAGAAACAAAAATAAAATAGTGGCAATCAGTAACTGGAAGAATTGCATGCTCCAAAAGGAACTGCCTATTCCCTCTTCGCTATCCTGGCCAAGTCTCCTGGCTACAAGTATTTGCCCTCCTTTACTGAATCCATAGCCTATGGAAGATATAATTAAGTAGAATATACTGACAATACCAATAGCCGCAAAATCAGTCTCATTGTAATAAAAAAGGAAAATACTGTCGCTGAGTGCTACCCCATTTTGCACAAAACTACCGATCATGATCGGCAAGGAGATTTTTAATATCTTACGGTAGCTAAATGATGTGTCAGACAAAGGTTTTTTTTGTAAAAATAAAATAAGATATCAAAAGAGAATATTTATAGTCTGATATTCTCAAGAGGATGGGTAAAATTATCAAATTGTGTATTATTAACGGGCGCATTTCCAAATGTTATATTTATGTATTGCATCAGCGCTGCGGAGCTATGCCGACCGAAGGAAGGCAGTCCGCAGGACCGAACGAATAGTGAGTAGTGTAGCATAGCGACCCGTCGACGTCAGGAGGAGGGTGATGCCCAAAGCGAAATAATGGTAAACACTTAATTTAAAGTTAGTTTATCGACCCATTAAATATTTGTATTCTATCAACAACCAATTGACCAATGGCTAGTCCTTGAGTCACGCCATGTTCGATTGCAGGCATATAATGTATACCACCATATAGTCTGGAAATGGCAGCTTCGTCGCTGGCTTGCTTAAAAGAATTATAGGATCGTACAGGCAGGCCATAAATAACCTCTGTATCGTCTTCAAAGA
Organism: Saprospiraceae bacterium; assembly: GCA_007125435.1. Taxonomy (GTDB): domain Bacteria; phylum Bacteroidota; class Bacteroidia; order Chitinophagales; family Saprospiraceae; genus SLDF01. The sequence goes on along the minus strand of SLDF01000421.1, from coordinate 3,308 downwards.
AGAAATTATCACCAAAAATATGGGTCAATACAACTGCTGCTGCCGAAGAAATCACACTATGGCCACTCGTGTACTCCGGAAATGGAGGAGTCTGCAATAGTGGCATCCATGATTCATCGATGTACTCATTAATGACGGTTTCAGGTCTAATAAGAATACTTCTATATTTCTCGTCCCAACATGAAATAAAGCCATCAGCTAAAGCTATAGCAGTCAGGGCATAAGCTGCTGTAGACCTTAGGATATCAGCCCCCTCACTTTTACAAGCAATGCCGACAATGCTAATCCAATGTCCTCCTGGTGTAATCTTTTTGGTAGCATGCATGACGTGGCCTGTTACGTTCATTTTGTATGGGTTACAATCCCAAAAATGAGCAATTTCAAATTGTTCTTCGTCAGCAAATTTGACGGCTTCATACACTTCTATCAATTCTTTATAAAATGGACTTCCAGGCGTCATATCGAAGGGTGTCGGCGGCGGTGGTGCAAATTGTGTGGCAGAATCAATTACAAATGGCCGTATAAGATTCCAGTGAGGCTCTATGCCCTCCATGTATGCCGGTGGTGTAGGCTTCCATGTCTGAGGTTGATTATCGATCGTAAATTTTGCATAGGAGCGAGATTCTTTATAACCGTCTTTTGATGCCCAGTCAATAATCTGATCTGAAACCTTACCACCCAACTCCATGCTTGCCATGATAGTTTGTCTTGACAGTCCTGAATCTGAGTAATATTCAGCAACCGATTCAATTTGTTCGTCAATTTTTGACTCAGAAAAGACGAAGTACTTTCCTGTTTTAAGAAAAGCATAAGTAACAGCTAATGGTAAACATATGTCTTCAATCTCCTTCTCAATCGTTATTTCAGTCAAACCATTGATTTGACCGGCTAATGTATAATAGTTTGACCTATCAGATAAACGAGCCACTTCATAGGCGGCTATCAAAGGGTAAACATAGTTTCGACTAGCTACAGGTGGAGAAAAAATGTCATGGACAATTACTGTGGTGTAAACTCCTACAGATTCATGGAATAAATGTATATCATCAGTTGTTTCTGTTAAATCTCTTTTATCCCCCTGACACCCAGATGCTACAAATATTAACAATATAAATAAATATGGAAGTAGAGAACCTCTTAATATTCTACAACTGGAAAATTTGTATTCTACCGATAATGCATTTATTGGTCCTCTTATCATAACAGCATATTTAACACCTCTAATCATGTATAAAAATAGGTCTTTTCGGCATTTCTAGTTTCAAAATATTGAATATAAATCATTCGTCTATAGAATTATTTCCATTTGATGACTTACAAAGATAATGAAAATGGATGCATCTGTTACAATTTTCCTGGAGCATTTCATTATGTCGCTTTGGGCATCACCCTTCACTTCGTTACGGGTCGCTACGCTCCGGGGCTCGCTGTTCGCTCGGTCCTTCGGACTCAATCGCATCCGCTCTTGACCCACTACGCATCGCTGATGCATGACCAGATAAATGCGATAATTTGATATGTCCTCTGCTTTTACTGACTTTTATGGCTCTGCTACAAAGGGAGGAATCTTCTGTATTGAATAGAAAATATGAAGTTCAAAGGCCATGATCAACTGTTAAACAATATTTAATTATTCAATTTAACTTTAAATATGAACCGTCTAAAATTAATAACATAGTATGTAAAAGTAATATTATATACCTTTTTAGCATGGTCAATCAAAATTTTTACTTGTAATGTTTTCTATTTGTTAAACTTTAGTTAAGTTTGGGGTTCAAAGATGTACATTATACACTAAGTACATTTTAAGATCACTAATTTATTTTTTAACCAATCACCTATATCCTTATGGAAAAAATCTTTACGAAACTTGGCCTTATCCTTGTAATGACGGTATTGTTTGCGGCTGTCACTTATGGACAAAGGACAATCAATGGAACCATTCTTGACGAAAACACAGAAGAACCTCTCGTAGGGGCGAATGTTTTTGTCAAAGGTTATGAGCAAACAGGAGCTACTGCAGACTTCGATGGTAAGTTTACTATTACTCTACCAGAGGGAGCAAATCAGCTTGTTATCACCTACATCGGCTATCAAGAGAAAGTATTTGATATTGGTGCTTCAAACACTGTTGTCATCAGGCTCAGTGAAGGTACCGCTCTTGAAGAAGTTGTTGTAATCGGTTATGGTACTGTAAGAAAAAGTGACCTTACTGGGTCTGTAAGTACAGTAAAAGAAGAAGATTTTAATGTTGGTGTTTTGCCTTCACCGGATCAATTGATCCAGGGTAAAGTTGCTGGTGTGCAAGTTGTAAATAACAGTGGTGCACCAGGTGCAGGAACAACAGTAAGAATCAGAGGTAATAGCTCAATCAGAACCGGTAATCAACCTTTATATGTAGTGGATGGTATGATCCTCGATGGGCGTTCGGCACGTCCCGGATTAACTGCCGGTGACTTAGGTGCTACACCGGATGCTAACCCGTTGAACTTTATCAATCCGGCAGATATAGAGTCTATGGAAGTTCTAAAAGACGCATCTGCCACTGCTATTTATGGATCTAGAGGTGCAAACGGTGTGATTCTAATCACAACTAAAAAAGGTAAAACTGGTGCTCCAACCATTAATTTTAATACGTCTATTGGCGTAAGTAATATTCTAAATAACTACGACGTATTGGACGGCAATCAGTATAGGGACGCATTAAGACAATATAACCTTGAAGACGACCAGGGAAATTTACTTGGAGATCGAGGTGACAATGTAAATGCCATGGATGAAATCTTAAGAACAGGTTTTACCCAAAATTACAGTTTTGCTATATCTGGAGGAAATCAAAGAGGTAATTACAGAGTATCAGCAGGATACTTAGATCAAGAGGGTATCATCCAAGGATCAAATTTCAAGAAGTATAATGCTAGTATCAATGGCTCTTATAATTTTTTAAAAGACGATAGATTAACCATTGATTTTAATTTATTGACTGCCCATACAACAGAAGAACTTGCTCCAATCACCAGTGATGCAGGCTTCCAAGGTAGTTTGATTGGCCAGGCTTTACAATGGAATCCGACAAGATCACTGAGAGATCCTGATGATCCGACTGGATTCACTATAGATAGAGGAGGTACCAATGTTAATCCATTGGCTATGAGTGCTGCTTTTAGTGATGTAGCTAATATTACTACCATCCTAGGTAGCATTGCGCCTTCGTATAGAATAACAGATAATCTATCATATAGAATGATTTATAGCTTGAACTCAAGTATTGGATCAAGAAGAGCTTCTGTTCAGCCTTGGATCAATAT
>SLDF01000301.1 GCA_007125435.1 Saprospiraceae bacterium | reverse complement strand
TTGCATGATACGACTAGACATAAAGTAAAAGTGATGCTGAGCTGACTAAAAGAAGAAAGGTAACAAATAAGTGCTTTCCATCGGGGATGAGTATTCATGAGGTTTGAACCCCTTCTACTTATCTTCTCTATGCCTTTATTTATTGCCATGTCCTTTGTCATACTTTAGCCTTAGTTAGGGATGAAGATTTTTGTGTAAAAGTGCTTCTCGTCTTCGTCTCTTTGTCGTTGGATAGTGATATCCGGGTGTGTAAAAGCAAGTCTTGTTATGACTTCATGCACGCGCTCATCAGTATGTGTATCAGCAGGCCTATTGTCATCATTTTGATACATGTTCCTATTATCTTGTACACAGATGATAATTGATGGATCACTTAGTGCCAATGATATATGTATTTCGGGTTTGACTTGATTGTTTTGTCTGGCTTGCCAAATGGCATTTTCTACAAAAGCTTGAAGAAAAGAACTTGGAACAAGGACGGCTTCCAGATCAATATTCTCATCTATATCCAGGTGACAGTCAAAAGTGTATTCAAAGCGCATTAGCTCAATTTTTATGAATAGCTCGAGTGCATGTAGCTCTTCAGATAGTTTGACGTTCTCTTCTTTACTGTGTTTGATTACTTGCCTTAATAATTGTGAAAACCTAGATAGGAATTCTGAAGCTTCTTTTCCCTTCCCCTGCAATATCATGCGCTTTATACTATTGAGGCTATTGTACATGAAATGTGGATTCATCTGCGTTTCAAGGTTTTGCCATTGCATGTTGGCGAGTCTCTTTTCAAAAGCAATTTTGAGTGCTTCTTGTTTTCTGATGGTATTTGTTCGCCACTTATATAGGATTAATGCTACCAGCATAAGGAGCAATACCATTAAAACTTTAAAGTATGAAGATTTCCAAAATTCTTGATCTACCCTCACACCTATCTTCAATACCTCGAATGGCACCTGTCCCGTGTTTGGGATGACCTTAACACTAAAAATATAATCACCCGCGGCCAGGTTTGTATAATTTGCTTGTAGATCCTCCCATTCATTAATTATTGTCCACTCGTCACTGAATCCATCTAATCTATAGGCGACTTGATAAGCATTATTTGGCGCTGAAGAAAGTACGCTCCATTTAAATTGCAAGGTTTTTTCTCCGGGATAGAGTTTTATGGTCGCATGATTTCGGCTGCCTGTTAATCTGTCTTCGTTTTTTACAGATATGGCATAGACTTCTGCATATGCATCGATTGTATCCGGAATGATATCATTGATATTTCCATGATATATATACGTGGCCAAAGGTAGTGAAAAGTAGCCTGATGTATGCCCCTGAATAGGAGCGTCGATATAATATTCCGGTACAGTATACCTGTAATCTACATCAAATGTCGTATGGTTGGATGGGTCCCATCTTTGAAGTCCCATACCGGTTGAGACCCATATGTGTCCACCCACTTTGCTCAAGGCATATACATTATCAGATATCAGAAAGTCATTAGAAGTCAGCAACTGCTTCTGAAGAAGGGAATCTCCTTTCATCTTCGTTATGAATAGTCCTAAGCTGTGATTAGGTATTAATATGTCACCTTTATGCTCTATTGGTTGCCCACAAGAGGGGTAGGTAAAGGACAATTTGGTCTTGACGTGCATGAGCTCTTTTGTTTGCATATCCAGAGCATATATCTCATTGTCCCACCCAAAAAACACAATATGACCTGAGCTACGCACTACATACTTATAGTTCGTTACTTTGATGTCTTCTTGTTGTATGAGAGAGTAGTGTCGTACTCTGCTATTGTCGATATACATGCTGACAAAATCTAAGCCATATACCCACATTTGTCCTTCTTCATCTAGTTCTACTCTTTTGATATGATGGCCATTAGAGAGGAATTCATCCAATCCTTCCAGATGCTCTTTTGAGCAAATTTCATGCTCCAGGTCTATTTTATATATCGCCTTGCCCGTGTGTGTTAGTACCGTGTTATCCGGCCCTGCGGTCATATAGCCGACACTTATACCGGGAATATTTGAATTTCGGACAAGCTGAACTTCTCCGGTTGCTATATCATGGATAAAGAGTGTATCTGTACCGAATTTGCTCCACAACATTCTGGAACCATCTTCACTAATAAAGGATTGATTGAATAAGTTGGTATAATCTGGCTTAAGTGCATCTCTTACTACCCATTGAATAGCATGGTAGGACTTTTCCCACTTCATGATTCCATTCCCATTCATAGCAATATATACATCGCCATTTTTAGATTCGAATATATACTCTATCCATGGCATTTTTACTCGAGGATAGTCAATTGGCACCTGAGTAGTAAAATTCTGAGGATAATAATATTTGAACAACCGCCCATCAGAGTAGCCCAGTAAATATTCTCCACTTTGTAACTTTTTGATATATCTACAGTGATGTGGGAGATTTTCTTCATCAAAATATAAAAACTTTAATGATTCATCCCTTACTGAAAACTCATAATAACCTTTATTAATGATGTACAGCAAAAGTCTATCTTCATCTATCCACTCTGCCGCCGGTATCAGATCATAAAAAATAGCTTGATCCAGCAAGAAATCAAATTCATGAAATAACTTTAGCTCATCAATTTTCGTGTCGTATTGGTAGATTCTAAAATGACCAATAATCCAGAGGAGATCCGGGTATTTGATGTCCCTGTAGATATACCTGGCCTTAGTTTCCTGGAAAGATATACGGTCACTTTCTGCATATAAAGGTACTTCTGAAAATATCCATCCTTGAGCCCCTTTGACTGCCTTGAATATACTCTTTTCTTCACCGCCCAAAAAGTAGAATATAGAGTCAGAAAAGGGTATGATTTCACCCACTCTATCAGTAGGCCATTCACCATTGTGCGTTGAATGATTGGTAAATTCACCAACACGTGGATTAAGAACACTCACGCCACCTCCTGTAGCAGAGCACCATATATGCCCATCTGCGCTTGCCATGACTCTGAAGATCTCATTGTGTCCAAGACTTGTACTATCTTTTATATCTTTCACAAAGGTCAACCCCTTCCTGCCGTCATATCGCGTAAGTCCTGTATGACCACCAAACCAAATGTATCCAAGAGAGTCCTCTACGATATGAAAGTACCAATTACTGCCAAATCCTTCTTTATGAGATAAGTTTTTGAACCGCATTTCAGTTTGCGCATAGATTGCACCTGCATGGAGCGTCCACCATACCATCAAAGCTAATATCCAACCGCCTTTCAGTTTTCTACAATTCAACGAACCTGCTTTTTAGCTGCCACTTTTATAAGGCTTTATACCAGTCATGTAGACCTTGAATCATCAGTTACCTGATTTTTTGTGCTACCTATTTTTCCATTCACTTGTTTCCAAAGTATAAATCATTTGACAGCCATTGCCAATGTAAACATTTTTCTTCTTTTAATCATAACTGACATTTAACAACTCCACTTTAACTGTTAGTCAGAGAATAATCAGCCATGCTTGTCTCAAAACATGTAATATTGCAACGTCGATGCATCACTCAAAATAAAATTCTATTTCTATTCAATACATATTGAGGCAAAGGCTTTACTTTCTAGTTTTGTGGCGTGCCCCTTCGGGTCGGGCTATCCGCTTGTATTCCTGACTGTCTCATGGGCAGTCACAAGTTGTATGATGGCTTCCTCCGGTCGCCCCCATACATCTGTTCCTGCTATCCATTCGTCAGCCACTCATATCGCTACTATCCCTCACGCAAAATTTGTATTCTTTTACTTACGCTGTTTTGTTTTATTTATTTGTGTTCGTGAATCTTCTAAGTCGATATTAAGCCATAAAACCCGCCTACTGTCATCGACAGGTGTCGTGCATTGATTTTCTAATGTATAATTAGAGTTAAAGTGCTGAAGTGTATTTACTTTCAATAAGGTTTTTCTACATGACGTCACCAATAGTTTTTCAGCCTTTATTGTTACCTTCCCTTTTCGTCTATTAGCAACAGTTACAACTTTCACGCCAGCTCAATCTTTTGTTAATTTTCAACATTCGTAATGTTGAAAGCCACTGTCTATGTCGTGGTATTTGTCTTATCCTGTCATGGTTAATGCTTTTCTTGTTTATTTTATTCTTTTACAAATTTCACCGATGTAGTTCCACAGTGGATAAAATAGACACCAGGTAAGAGTTGACTGACATTTATTGCTGTATCAAAGCCTGACATGCACACTTGACCAGAAGTGTTGTAAATCTTCCATGCCATGCCATTAGGTAAGTTTTGTATATTTAATATATCATTTGTTGGATTGGGAGCTACTTTTAGAGCTTCAAAGCTTTCCCGATATTGGGTTGAAGTACTTCCCTCAGCAAATACACAGTCTCTTATGGCTCTGTACTTTGGATTATCGTGGTCCTTCATGTGTTCTTTGATGCCCCAGCTTCCCCAGCGGTTGGGTAAATAGTGAGAAGAAAAAAAGGAGAAAAGCCCGGCGCCCACTGTCTCATACCAATATTCTGTATATTTACAATACAAGTCATACATACCGGGATGGCGATTAGCCTCGATAAGCTTTTCTGTCAAGGCGTCATTTTGTACATGAGGCCAGTTAGCGACCAGATGCTGTCCACCTTCATAGGCTATCAGCTCTAAATCATTATCATCGCAGATACCTTTGTTGATTTGAATTTGATTAAATACCCAATTCATAGAATTGTCCATTCGTTCTATGATTTCATCTATGCTGATACTGCCGACTTCTCCGGAGTCTGCAATCTGATCAGCCACTTCTCCTCCAAAATATGGCGCCACTGCCAATCCATGAGCGCGCACACCATGTGGGTTATAAAGCGTCTGGTTGAACAGACTTACCATTTCATTAGAATACCATCCATCTGTTGCTATCCATGAAGGCAATACATTGTACAGCCGATCAGTACTTCCAAATACTTCCTCGAATATGTGAAAGATATCCGCTGATCGTCGTACGGTGTATTTATAAGCTCTTTCAAAATCTCCTCCACTATAGCCAAGTGCAGCGCCTTGAGTCGCAGCGTATTCTGATTGGGTAAATATTCCATTCCAGACTTCATTAGAGTACTCTATATATAGTCTTAAGCTAGGGTCCAGTTGATCCCGAAATAATATTGCCAATTGATTAATGTAATTATCATCTGCCTGATGAGGAATGTTGATCCATGGATCTTTTCCTGATAGATTCGCTAGTGCTATAGCATACTCCCATGCTACACCACTGTGTAAAGCCTGAGAATAAAAATCCAGGGAAGTCCTGTCTGACCAGGTTCTTACCGGAGAGAAGTTGGTCTCCGACCAGTCCATAAATCTAATGTTATCAAAGTCACTGACAAAGTCCATAAATTCCGTTGTAAACATTTGCTCTTCATAAGTTTCTGTATAATCCGGTAGTATGAGTTGTATATTGCGGATGGGGTCAGCTTCGTCAGAAGCTTCTATAGTCAGTATTACCCCGGCATCACTAGCAGTAATGGGTACCAATACATTACATGGTGTATCCCATGTGCCATTTGCTGCTAATGACAGCGATACGGAGCCGGTACCCTCTACAATAAGACGATAATCACCACTTGGGTAGTGTCCTTCTATGTCCCATAGAAGCAATGTTCTGACTTTTTGAGGAGGTGACCCGGCAGGACTAAATGGGACTTGAAGTGGATAGCCATTTTCATTCATCGGTATCATCTGATGTGTATCCCATGGGCCACTTCCATCGCTGTTGTGCGTGATCCATTCTCTGCACATTTTGAATATATTCGTGAAAGGAAATTCTGTGGAAAAATCTGTGACGCCCGCTAAGTTGATTCCATTTGGTCGGTCTGTTTGACCATTGACCTCGAATGAAATCATACATGATAAAGCAAAGCAAAATACCAGGTAGGTAATTCTTTGGGTTTTGATAGGCATGATACTATGGTTTAATGTTTTATAAAAGTATAAGAGTTGCTGCCGATTCTACAAATATACATACCAGGAGGCTTATGACCTATATATACTGGCCTGGAGGGGTCAATTGTTTCTGAAGTCCCGTACATAGAAATGATAGCACAGTGCTGAATATCGTCTGCACCATGGATATATAGGAAATCTCCTGCAGGGTTTGGAAAAATTTCTATTTTGCTATTTTCATATCTGATCTCTCTTATTGATGAGTAATAATATTGTCCATCTGCATCATAGACTTTGACTCTGTAGTAATTAGATCCATCGACAGGAGTCCTATGCGAATGAGAGAATACTTTATTGTCAGATCCCTGAAGATGAACCATATCTAAGTCATAGAAAGTAAAGCCATCCTCACTATGTTGCCAATAGAAATATTGGCAGGTCGGATCGCAAAGAATCTCTGTAGTCAGTAATACTTCTCTGTCTTCAATTTTAGCTTTTACATTGACATTGTTTACTGATAAGAATTGATTGATGCAAGAATTGGGGTAGGTTGTTACTGTTTCCCAAGCAATTTCCTGCATTCTCAAGGCCAGGGCAGGGGAGGGTGCGTCAAAGTTGCCACCCCACCATACTTGTGTTTGATGAGTTAAACCTATTGGGTTTTGCCCGGTCAACATAGCAAAATGTATGCAGGCAATGAAGTATTTACCTTGATCGGTCAAGTGTATATCATCAGAGAATAGATCTGTAATGTCATTAAGACCGGGCACAGTACCTGCTAAGATCTCATCATATAGAAGCGCTAATCCTTGTCCTCCCGGTATAAGGCACACCTCTTGGTTTAAGCTGAGTTCATTGTTTAGATGGTCTACTACACTTTCCCACATGGGTAAGTCGTCATCTAGCCGTTGTCGCCAAGGATTAGAATCGATGTCAAAGTCACATCCTGTGGGTGTCCCACTATTCAGACAATGCCAGACTTCGTATACGAAAATTCTGGTATCTGCATTAAAGTCAGTTGCATAATCTGCAAACAATTCAGCATAGTCATAAGTGGCTCCAATGCTCCATACTTCATCAATTCTCGGCACGCTTTCGGTCAATACCAGGGCAGTAAAATTTCCATTCGGCAACCCATGTACCGGATGATAGAAACCATAATAATGGGGAGGTATCGGGTCGTAGTCATTCGCAGCCATACGCCCCCATTGCCATTGGAGAGAAGCACCCGGTATGGATTGAAAAACCCAGTCAAAAGCAACATCCTGATGATCATCAGAAAGTGACTTTACCATGTCCGGCACTTGGTCTGTGAGGGAGTGGCCGATGTAGAATGCTTGGGTTTGTGCCCCAAGGTTGTAAAACGATAGACTGCAACACAAGCTAAATATCCATATTTTAATTCTATCTGACATTTGTTATCTTTTTGGTGCTTGATAAACAACAGCTTCACTCAAACGAGATTCTTTTCCGTTGGCTGATTTAACTTTTAAGATGTAATTGATGGGCTCATCGCCAAATTGTAATGGGTCTAAGGTGCTCCTTTCCGAGCTGTCTAATTCTTGGAATAAGTCCAAAGAGCCTCCACTGATGTATCTGTAGATCATGAATTTAATATCTGTGGGTCCTGCATAGTCCCAGCTTAATGCCGCATGGCCATCTTGGTCCGTAACCTGTAAATTGAATATGCCCTGGATTAATTTGCTCTTTATCAAGGGTAAGTATAAATTTTGGGGACAGACCGTTCTCAATCCGGCATCATCCTCTGCCTCTATCTTTACATGCATCCCAATGCTGGTATTGGATCGCAAATCCTCAAAAGTGAATTGGCTGATCTCTTTTGTGAATGTGCGAACCAATTCCCAGTCTTCTCCATCTTCACTGTTGTATAAATGTTGAAGTGTAGCATCCTCACTAGTACTCGGATGCCATAGCACAGTAATGGAATCTTCCTCAATAAAGTACTGATGAAAGACTGGAGCTAAAGGTGGAATGGTATCAGGCCGCTTTACGGCTAATATTTCAGAGAGACCTGAAATGTTGTAAAAAATATCTTGTGCCATGACACGATAAAATATATATGGTGTACGAGTATTCAAGTCGATTTGATGATAAAACACGGTATCATTAATTGCAAGCCCTGTCAAATTAGAAAATTCGTGATCAATGGCATTGGACCAAAATACTTTATACCCATGCAGGTCAAGTTCCCTATTTCTGTCCCAGCTTAGAGTGACTAAACCTGTGCTGTCTACAGTGGCTTTTAATCCGGTAGGAGGAGCTGGGGGAGTGGTGTCTTTCACAAAGGCAAGAAAAGGGAAAGTTGTTCGCTTATTGCCACTGGTATCAATCGCAGTGATTTTATAATAGTGGGGGAGGACTGTATTGCAATCTTCATCAATAAAACTTCTCACATCCTCTGCCAGTGTATCTGAAACGGCCCAAAAGGTAGTTTCAATGTGGTATCCTTTTTCAATGATAAATCCACCTAAGTCCGGAACGCTATCTATGCGCCATTGTATCTGAATACTGCTTTCATCCAGATAAAAGATGGTATCAAGTGCCGGGGCAGGAGGAGGGGTTTGGTCTATTCCATATCCAATCATGATATCACTGTATTCGGAAAGCTCACCGAAGGAAGTGATGCCTCTTATTCTGTAATGGTACGGTACATAGTTTTCTACACTGTCAGAAAAACTGATGTATCTGGTATAGGTTTCGGGGTCATCGCTGAGCGGATGCACATAAGGTGTATTATTTAACTTTTCAAAATCCACTCCATCTTTTGACCTCTCAAACCAATAGGCTGTATAGTAGGGATTGAAGGCATCCCTAGATATCAAAAAAGTAACGCCTCCTTCTCGCTTTACTAATTCTGCCTCGATTTTAGGATAGGCTAATCTGTCTTCATAGTCTGCCAGAACATGCATAACCCTTACTGCTCTGCCAAGAGAATCTTGATAGACAGGTTCAATGGCATAGAAGTAGATACTGTCCTTGCTGACCTCTTTATCTAAGTAGCCTAATCCACTGCTGATGGCTGTAGGGAAGTCTAAATCTGCCGCCAAAAGATTAAATGAAAACCTATTGGTCATTTCCTCATTTTTCAGGATGGACGCAAATAGTCCGCCTTCTATACCTATGCTCTCCCAATCTCCATGGATGCATTGCAAGGCAATGTTAAAGTAAGCATCTTCTGCTTTTTCAAGCTCTGCTTCGGCGATCCATTCCTCTTTCTCCTTAGGTCGAATGGTTCCTAGAAATTTAGGTGTGGATAATGGGATATCGCCAATGGATTGTCCACTAAATCTGTAAAGATTGTAGCCATAATTTGTCCCGGTAAACCATATGTCTGACTTGTCCGGCGCCCATCTCACTAGTATACTATCCCCTCTGTGGTCAGCGATCATGTGTATGTATCCTACTTCCAAGCCATTAATGGTGTCAGGAATAACCTCTTC
>SLDF01000072.1 GCA_007125435.1 Saprospiraceae bacterium | reverse complement strand
CAACTGATTCTTGCGTGAGGGATAGAAGCGATATGAGTGACTGGCGAATGGACAGCAGGAATATGTAGGTGGGGGCGACCGGAGGAAGCCACCAGATACATAATGACTGCCCATGAGACAGCCAGGAATACAAGCGAATAGCCCGACCCCGCACGATAGTAAGGGGGCACGCCCAAACACCAATACATCCAAAAAGCTATTAATAAAATATAGTCTCCGGTGGCTGTGAAATGTAAAACGGAATGGTCCATGCTGCTCTGATGCCAAACCTAAGGTCTAGCCTGCGCTCGCCTGCAGTAAATGCCCTCGTGTCCCAATTAAACTCGCGGACGCTCGATGTGAAGGCCTGCATGAACTCCAGGCCTATCATGAAATTGGCTCGGCGATCCTTGGCAAGGCTCTGATAACCAATAAACTGTGTAAGTCCCAGTCCGTCAGTGAGCCGGTCGTAGCCCTTGCTGTACTCGCCAAAGAACTGCGGGGCTGTGTCGAAATCATCTTGAATTCTAATCCTATGCCATAGGTAGCCCCCGCCCAGGGTGACTCTGATACCGGCTCTTTCATTTTTGGGGATGATGTTGAATAGTTTGCCAACGTAGAACCCGGTATAGAGGCCTCGTTGCCTCAGGTTGACATCTGCAAACTGAAGATCATTACCGATGATTTCACCTTCTTCGTTTTGGAGAGGCTCTAGTACATTTTCGTGGACTGTGCCGCCAAAGATGTAGCTGGATTCGACGCCAAATATGAAATTGCCAGGATAGGTGATGTATTCCAGACCACCGCCTACAGAAAAGTGGAAGCCATACCGCTCGGCCCAGTCTGCGCCGGGCAGATGGGCGCCGTATGTGATATTGACATTAAGCACGCCGTATTCATTGCCTTTTTCATTTTGACCGATGGCCAGGAATGGGATGGAAAGCCACATGATGGTATGACAAATGGTCACAAGACGTCTGCCATGTGACCATGAACGATGTATATGTTGCAAAATAGACAAGTGTATCTGCTCTAGATTATGATAGAAATAGCCGATCATGATTAATGTTGTAATATATCTGCAAAGATAACGGATTATCTAAATTGTTATTTGTTATATTTGAGCACAAGACGTCATTTGGTGACATAAAAATAAAATCAACCATGAATAAAAGAGTATTAATTACTGGTGCAGCAGGGTTTCTAGGGTCTCACTTGTGTGACAGATTTATCAAGGAAGGGTGCCATGTCATCGGTATGGACAATCTGATTACCGGGGATATCAGGAATATAGAGCATTTGTTTCCGTTAGAAGCATTTGAGTTTTATCATCACGATGTGAGCAAGTTTGTGCACGTGCCTGGTGAGCTGGACTATATCCTTCACTTTGCTTCGCCGGCGAGTCCTATTGACTATCTAAAGATGCCTATACAGACGCTAAAGGTCGGTTCTCTGGGTACGCATAATCTACTGGGGCTGGCCCGAGTAAAAAATGCCAGATTCATGATAGCCAGTACGTCAGAGGTGTATGGCGACCCACTGGTTCACCCTCAGAATGAAGACTATTGGGGCAATGTCAACCCTATAGGTCCAAGAGGGGTATACGATGAAGCTAAGCGTTTTCAGGAGGCCATCACAATGGCATACCATACCTATCACAATCTAGATATACGGATAGTCAGGATATTCAATACCTATGGACCGCGAATGCGTCTGAATGACGGAAGGGTATTACCGGCATTTTTTACTCAGGCGCTGAAAGGGGAAGGCTTGACAGTATTTGGAGATGGTAGTCAGACGCGATCTTTCTGCTATGTGGATGACCTCGTAGAAGGCATCTACCGCTTACTCCACACCAAGTATCACCATCCGGTAAACATAGGCAACCCATCAGAAATAACCATACGAACATTCGCTGAAGAGATCATGGCATTAGTGGGCAACCCCGATGCAAAAGTTGTCTATAAGGACCTTCCTGTAGACGACCCTAAGCAACGTCAGCCGGATATCACGCTGGCCAAACAGCTACTGGGATGGGAGCCAAAGTACGATAGATCTACAGGGCTTAAAAAGACATTTGGCTATTTCAAAGATCGTGTTCTAAATTCTTGAGAAGATAAGCGACACTTTGTAATTAATAAAGGAAAAGCACTATGGGACTTAAAGATTTTATAAACAAGCTACTCGGTAAAACCGAGGAAGTAGGTAAGAAAGCAGGCGAGTATAGTGAACAGCTGGGTTCTGAATTGAAAGAAAAGGCAGGTCCCATGAAAGACAAACTGCAGTCTACGGCTGAGGACCTTGGCAAGCAAGTCTTAGAAACCGGTAAGACAGTATCAGAAAAAGCCGGAAAGTGGGCTGAAGATATTGGCAACCAGATCCTTCACGGAGATAAGACCAGCGATCCACCCGGATCAGAAAACGATCCTCTGTCCGATGATGAGCCACGGCGCAAGTCTTCTGCGGACAAATCAACTTCGGAAAAAGAGACTTTTACGCCGAGAGAAGACCCTTTTAAGAAATATGAAGACAGTCATAAGACGTCTACCCATATGGAAGAACTGACAAAGGATGACCCCCTGAGAACATCTGGAAGTTTTTTTGAGCGTGCCCAGCAATTTGCTGACGGTAATTATCACGGCGATAAACCCAAAGTGGATAATAGCGACCAGTCTGATACCGAAGAAGAAAAGAAGCCATGGACTGATCCGGTAGCCGGATTTGAAGATGGGGATGGGGATGGAGATCCCGTCATAGATGACGCAATCATTGATGAAGAGGAGTGAACGGGGCTTCTTGTCAGTCAGAGAAGAGTGAACAGAAAATGACATCACACGGTAAAACAATCACCAAATAATAGAAAGTGTGACTATATTTGCCATCCCTTATAATCAGAATAGAAAAAATAAAAGATTATGGTACAAAGGATGCGTTTAGGACTATTTGTGGCGATGGTATTAATGATGGGGCAACACCTGGCCGCACAGGGTTTTGGTACAGTTTTTAGAGCGGGTCTGAATGTCTCTACACTAGACGGTTCAGTGCTTATGAACGCCGATGGTACGCCTGCCGAAGCATTTGGAACCAGTACGGGCTTCCATATTGGTGCAGGTGCGAGGTACAAGTTTGACTACTCCGGCAATTACGGCGTTTCTCTAGAGTTTTTATATAGCCTCAAGGGAGGATTGGTAGATTATAATGGAGATTCCTGGTTTATTTTTCGAAATGCTCAGGGCTCCAATATTCGATCAGTGGGCATGAGAAGAAAGGCTATAGATATATCCACGTCATATTTGGAATTCCCTCTTCACTTCTTTGCCAAGGTTGGTAAATTTGAGTTTATGGGTGGTGGATATATGGGTATCAGACTTAGGGCCATAGCTAATGGCGATTTTACCTACACCTCTACGAGTCCCAATCCCATTGATTTTACGATAGAGCTGGATCAACACTTTACCCGCGACAGGGTGCCGGATTTTTCGCAGCCATTTGACACTGAGGATTTGCTCACAATACCAGTTGCCGGTGAGCTGTTTCAGATGCCGCGCAGACAAGGTGCCTATTTTGAACATGATGATTATAGGGGCAGCTTCATAAGGCCTTTTGATTTTGGTCTTACAGGAGGTATTTCTTACTACCTGACTGAGGGTCTGTTTCTGAGTGCCAGGATACAATACGGATTGACTGACATCACAAGAAACGATATGCACCTCAATGTTCAACAGTTGGGACCTAATAATGAAAGGCTGTTTAGGGACGAAGTACATACCAATATAGTATATCAGGTGTGTATCGGCTTTGCCTTTTAGTAGCATTAGCCTTTAGGCTCTATAGTAGGGTTGTATTTGTATTTTGGGCATCACCCTCCTACTGTCGTCGTCGGGTCGCTTTTAAGAGTCTGAAAACAGCCATCTTAACGATCCCAAGTCTTGCTCTTTTGAGCGATATCTTGAATAAAAAATACTTACGTAGCTATGGCTATGCGCGTATTTTTTACTCTTCGATCTCACTCAAAATAGCTTCGACTTAGATCATACGACGGCTATTTTCAGACTCGTTACGTGACTCGCTGTTCGCTCGGTCCTGCGGACTCACTCGCTATCGCTCATGATCACTTCACATCGCTGATGCAATGCGCTCGTAAATGAACCTTTTGAGTAAAATTTATTATTCACTTGTAGCTTGATACAGCTGGGAGAAAAAGATTGCTATATGCCATCATAGAATATTGCTATATGCTTATCCTCCAGCGCTCTCATAGTAGACTTTTCTTCCTCGGACTTATCGCCAAAACCACAGCAATGCAGTATGCCGTGGATGATGACTCTGAGCAGTTCATTTTCAAATGGTACTTTGAATGTCACAGAGTTGTCTTTTATTCTTTCATGGCTGATGTAGATATCTGCACTGATGGGCTTCTGACTGTATTGGAAAGTGATGATGTCTGTCAACGCTTCATGTTGCAAAAACTTAAGATTGACGTCTTGAAGATAAGCATCATCAGATAGTATATAGGTAATGTTACCGGGCATATATCCATAGCCTTCTACAGTATGATTGATCCATGACTTTATCCATTCCAGATGCTCTTCTACAAATGGAATGGATGAATCAATATACTCAAAAACAATATTATGCTCTCCACCTTGATCCAGCTCTTCAGGAAACTTCATTTTTATAGATTATGGTCGACACAAATATACAGTAGAGAGATAAGCATCATTGAATTACCCATGGTGTATTTCCTGCTAGCACAAGAAAAAGTTTTACACACCAGGATGGTCTTGTGATTGGATAGACAAGGTGGAGACATTAAGCTAGGTACCTATCATGACCCCCAAACAAGCGTTGAGATTAGTTAAAAGGTCATCATATAGACTTTTCGGTATTAATGAATGGCGGCAGATGGTACGTGCTTGAAGTTAACCTTAAAGCTGATTTCAACCTCTGTACCATTATTTAAATACCTTAATTCATGAGCTAACTCTCTCATGATCCAAACGCCTCGACCACCACAGCATTCCAGATTCTCATCAATGGTGGGATTTTCCAGATTCTTTTCATTAAATCCACTTCCTTCATCTTTTATCCTAAAGGTGAGCAAATTGCCGGCTATTCCATACTTTAAGAAAATACTTTTGCTTTTATCCAGTAAGTTGCCGTGATGAATGGCATTGTTTAATGCCTCTGTTAGTGAAATTAATATGGTTGGAAAATAAACGTCATCTATATGATACTCTTCTAATACATTTTTTAGGAGACTGTCCAGAGAAGCTATGCTATTCGGACAAGTCTTTATTTTTACAGACTTCATAAAAATCTATTACATGAACATAACACTACACTCTAATATCAACTTCGCTTAAACTTGCTAAAGTTTTAGCTCGTTGCCCAAGTAAATTAACTATATAAATCACCGTCGAGTTCCTGAACAGAAAAAAAATATCCCCGGCCCAAATGTAGCCGGGGATAAAATACAAACCAGATTAATTAAAAAAGGTACGAATACTATTGCTGAGTGAACATATAAACCCGACTTATGCTACATAGCTTTCTAACAATATTTACAATGTTTTCAGACTCTAAAAAGCGACCCGACGACGACAGGAGGAGGGTGATGCCCAAAGCGACAAAATAAAACACACTCGCCAATAAACATTTTGTTTATACACGCACTAAAACCCCCGGACTAAAAACTGAAGTCAACGCCACCAAGTATCATTCTTGGAAGGCCTACTCTTATACCCTGTGGCCTTCTCGTTGCGATAAAGCGTGTATTAGTAAGGTTCTTTCCCATGAGTCTGATTGTTATGTTCTTGTCTTTTATCGTGTAATAGATGCCTCCATCTACTGTGAACCTCGAGTCTATAAGGCCTATTCTACCACCCGGATGAGGCATTAGGGTATTTAACTCATCTGTAAATTGCTGGTCTACAAAGCTTCCGTTAAAATTAAGTCCAAGTCCCCAGTCAAACTTTATGTTTAGACCACCCCAAAATGTCCACTCTGGTGCGTAGGGCAAAGCATTGCCATTGACATTTGTCCCATCCGGTCCTACAAATCTGTCGGCATTATATCTGGATCTTACATAGGTGGTAGCTAATTCTAAGCTGATCATGTGCCTGGAGCCAAACCAATCGGAAAAATCATAACTTCCACTGACTTCTATACCCCTATGCAATGTCTCGCCACCATTGGCAAAACCCGTCTCATTGAGATTCCCTGAAGATTGAGAAATGGGGATGATTTGATTTTCAAAGTTCATTATAAACCCGGTAAGCTCCAATGAAAGTGCATCCCTATACATATATCTGATGCCCAGTTCCGAGTTTGTGCTCAACTCTGCATCTAGTTCTATGGATTCTCCCTGAGGTGTGATGGCATCCTTTACTCTTGGTGGAGCAAATCCTCTGTGCACACCGGCAAATACGTTGATGTCATTTGTTATTTGATAAGATGTACCAATTCCGGGAATGAATGCCAGTATAGAGTTGTCTGCAATGATGGAGGTATCTCTGATTTGTTGCACACCATTTATTTCATAGCGTCCTCGTAAAATATGGCGTTCCATATTGTATTGCTCTAGCCTTACTCCACCTGTAAATGTCAACCTGTCATTGATATGAATTTGGTCTTGCACATAAGCAGAGAATGCCGTGCCTGTTCGGATCTCATCATCCCTCAAAACACCCGAGGCGGCATCTGACTTACTTCCATTGACCCTCTGCTCAAAGGCTCGCTCAAAGAGATATCTTGCGCCGATGCGTAATTGATTTTTCATTTCGCCTACATATCCATTGACCTGCAATGAGGATTCCATGCCTGCCACTTCAAAACTTCTGTTTCTATTGCCTGTTCCATCAATCATATAGATTGCACCTCCCGGGACCTGTTCATCTCCCCAGACTACTCCTGTTTGATTAGATGCGTCCGGATTAGTGCTGAAGTCCTGTCTTTGCCAATTTCTTGTAGTTGTGTATCCAAACCCCGTGGTTTTAAGTTTGATATTATCATTGATGAAATAATCATGCGTTATACTGCCTGAAATGCGTTTGACAATCAGGTGGTCATCGGGTGCCATATGTACAAAGTCCTGACTACCGGCGTCAAACATCGTCTGTGTAAGTCCTATATAAGTAGAGTTGGATTGTTCATTGTATACACCTAGCTTTAACCCCAATCGACTTTTATCAGACAATACTAACCTAAACTTGGCATTGATGTCCGTTAGCTCAAATTGTGTAGGCCCGAGATTGTCCGCACGTTTGTGCAGAACATTGACTACATACCCTGCATTTTCATTGGAATTGCCATGGCTGGCATACCCGCTGAAGTAACCGTACTGTCCACCTCTTAACCTTATATTGGTTGTAGCTGTTTCAGGTGGATCCTGGGTAACAAAATTGACAACTCCGCCAATTGTCTGTGGACCAAATAGCAATTGACCGCTGCCTTTTAAGACTTCTACGCCACTCATCCTGTCAATAGAAGGGCTAAAATACAACTCCGGTTCACCGTAGGGATTCAGTGCAACAGGGATGCCGTCTTCCAGTATCAATATATTCCTACTTCTATCAGGATCGAGTCCTCTCACACCAATGTTTAATCGTAAACCGGCACCCTCTTCGTCGACAATATTAAGACCTGGTACTTTTCTAAGTATTTCGTTGGCAGTGATGGGTTCGATCTGTCTCAAGTTAATTGTGCTCACTTTAGAATAGGTGCCCGGCAGCGTCTTCAGTGCATTATTGGATTGCCCGAGCACAGTGATTTGTGGCATTTCAAAAACGTTAGTCGTGTCACCCAGACTTGTAACAAATGTGGTGTCAGCAAATGGATGGATTGCTTTAGCTATTGATTGCTGGGCAATGATAAGCCCCGCGGCTAGTATGAATGAATACAAGTATATATGGTTCATATAGGTAAATTAAATTGCAAATAAATTCTTTGTCGCTGCAAATCTAAATTGAGAGGATGACTTATTTAAATTTATTTAGACTTAGTCTAAATAAAAATGAACCAATTTGACATAAAGCTGACAAAGGGCGGTTTTTGAAGTCAAAGTTGCAAATGTCAAATTCGAATGCTTATGATCAGATAAAGCGGCTTTAATTGTGGACTCGAGTGTTTTTGGCTCATGACTAATATAAACTTTTCTTTTATGCAATATTCTTCCCCTTTCACTATTGAACTTCTAAAAAGTTGTGTAGCTTTAAGCTTTGGCCTTAAAATTTAAGTTGCCCCTGAGGATGTTTAAAGTGAGCGTGAGTATGTCCAAAGCTGAATAGCTATTGAGTGCTAAGTAGAGTAGCAAGATGAATGAGATCTGAGTTCCAGACGCTGAAGGCTCTTTTTAGAGGTAACCTTTAGTTGATTAGTTTTTTATCTTAAAAATATCTAAAGATGAGAAGGCCCCAATGGTTTGGATGTTTTATGCTTTTATTTATGTGGACTATTGTTTGGTCTCAAGAGGATATCGATGTAGATCTTACGGAGGGATATCTAATCAGTAAAGGGCTAAACAGACAATATAGCTTACTTCCAGAGGTTGTTCCAGGCATTCAATATAGACATATCAGCCTCACTGTAGAAGAAAACGGCACTTACTTTATGTCCTATGAGAAAAAAGGAAAAATATCAGGACAGATAAAGCTTGACCAGGCAGAGTTTTTTAATCTTCAAAGCAGGCTCGACAGTATAAAGTACACAGACTCGGAGGCACTGTCTTATAGTTACTACAGAAGAGGCCCAACCACGTTGGTTCTATTGGGTATTGTACAAGGTGCTTACTTAGGATATCTAACTGACATTACTGGTAGTGTTGCATTTTTTCACGAAACATTTTTTTATACACCTTTAGTGCCTTTGACGTTAGGCATTTCCAATTTAGTGCTTGCTCAAAACTCTTATGTAAGACCTGCAATGACGCAAATGAATTTTATAGGTGGACTTGCGGGGTACGTACATGGCATACAGTTAAACAGCCTTCTGCGCCCTTCTGAGTTTACATTTTCTGAGAAAAGGTCTCTGGGCAGTGCCCTTTTGATTACAGGTTTCACTTTAGGTGAAAGTATTGCCGGTCACTTGATAGCCAAAAAGCACAATTATTCGCGGCTTGAAGGAAATTTATTCACTTCTGCCTCTATTTTAGGTAACTTCATGGGCTATCAGCTAGGATTATTGACAGGTCTTCATCGAGCTTTACCTGTATTTACGGGGATGGCAGGTTATGTAGCGGGAGGATATATAGGTCCTAAACTGATAAAATTATCAGATAGAACTGTATATGATTATGAATTTATTAAACTATCTACTCTTGTTGGTACTGCTTTGGGCTATAGTCTTAGTTTAGAGACACTCCAGCCAAATATGCCTTTAGTTTCGCTTTATACAATCTTTGGCACACTATCTGGTTTGAGTTTGGGCGTTTTATTTACCAGAGATACTTATTTTGAGAAAAGTAATATCTTTAGATTGTCGGTTTATTCGGGAGTTGGTGCTCTTGTCGGGGCGGCAGCCTGGTTGCCTTTGGCTGAGGTAAGTAGAAGTCCAATTTCAGTGATAGGCACTATGGCAGCAGCAGGCTTTGCAGCAGGATATTATTCTATCCTGAGAGATAAAAAAATATCGTCAAAAAAGGATAAGAACATAGGCTATCATTTTAACATTAACCCATTGGGCCTAAGTGGTTTGATATCTAATCAGGAGATAACGCCCAATAATGCGATGTGGGTTCCACCTACATTTCAGTGGCATGTAACATTTTGATGGTATAGAGTTGAAAGGATTCGTAAACTCCGGTAAAAGCTTTTATATGCTTGCATATTTTAAACCAAGTTGCTTAAAACAATAACCATGAAAACACACATTGTTTTGGTTGTAATGGTTTGTGGCCTTTTTCAGCAGATGATATCTGCTCAGACAGAGGAGGACACTGCTGCTTTAGATAACATATACATCAGTCAAGGGCTCAATACACAATATAGATTGTTACCTCCGGGAAAGCAAACTCCAAAGTACAAGTATATTTCACTTGTTGATATGCAGGATGATCAATATTCAATGGGGTATTTCAATCAGTTTGGCGATCAGGTTTATACAAGTATGATCAGTGAGAGAAAGTATCAAAGATTAGTAAACCAACTCACTGATATAGAAAAAGAAGACAGTGAAGCACTCAGGAAGAACTATTATAGTTATAATAAGGTAGGCCTATCCGTATTGACAATGGGCCAGGGCTTTATGACAGGTTTTCTTTCACATGGATTTAATTATTCCACAGTAGCTTTTCCTGGCAGTCCAGACCAGGATAGACTATTATTAAGAACTGCTTTGTATGCGATGATTTACACAGGGGCTCAAGGTTTTACCACCTTAGCATTGACGTCTGGCACCTATGTCAGGCCTGCCATGTTGATTGGCCAGTCGAGTGGATGGGTCACAGGGTACATTCAGGGTATCCAGATTCACAGGGCATTTTTTCCTAGCTCCAGAAATCCGACCTCCTTTACTGAGCCGGAATTTCCTCCGTCTAGATTACACTTTGCTGCTATCTTTGCGTATTTGGAAGGTTGGACCAATTATATCATTGCTAAGAAGAGGAACTATTCAGTTCAAGAAAGCAAGTTGTATGTTGCCGGTGGGATCTTTGGAAACGTTGTAGGCTGGCATGCGGGCAGGATCATTGATGCCAGACCACAATCAATATTACCTCCCCTGCTTGGTATTTCTGGCTATTTTGCCGGGGCCATTCTCGGGCCAAAAGCTTTGGGTTGGTCTGACAGAACAAATGGAGATATCAATACCATCATCTATAGTTCAGTATTAGGAACAGCGGGTGGTTATGCTTTTTCTAATTTTTCGGGAAAGACTAGACTAAGGTCCTCATACGTATTGCTCGGTGGGTTGACAGGTCTGGCATCCGGAATACTTGCTACCAGGCACACGAGGTTAAATGATTACGTAGAGATAAATCTTGGAATCGGAATTATGGCTGGAACAGCCGCTGGGCTATTAGTGTCTTTACCGACTGTATTCTCAGAAGAACCAGTAATTTTAAGTGATCTTTTAGTACCGGCTTTGGTAGTAGGTTTTTGTGCCGGACACATCTTTAATGTCGTGTCTGCTCGTAAAAAGAGGGAATCAAATGAAATAGGCTACCATTATAACATCAACCCGCTAGGCCTTGTCGGCATGTTCTCTAGAGATCAGCCATCTATGGAAATTGCTATGCTTGCCCCTCCAATTTTTCAAGCTCAGATGAAGTTTTGAAATGGTCAAACAGTCGTTTAGGATAATCTAGTACTAACAATAGACGCCGATGATAACATATCGCTTATCTTACCATTGTTTCTCATTATTTTTTTATCCTCAGTCTATAATTTTATTTTTGTGGCCAACTAAATAAACCAACAGTCATATGTCTTACAGAATCGAGAAAGATACGATGGGCGAAGTCAAAGTGCCCGCTGATAAATATTGGGGAGCTCAAACACAGAGATCACTTGAAAACTTTGATATAGGTGGACAAAAGATGCCAATAGAAGTCATCCGCGGATTTGCCATCCTAAAAAAAGCGGCAGCCATCACAAATGCAGAAGCCGGTATTTTAGCCCGGGAAACAGCAGAAATCATCGGTAAAGTATGTGATGAGATTCTCAATGGTCAATTAGACGATCAGTTTCCTTTGGTCGTATGGCAGACAGGCTCCGGGACTCAGTCCAATATGAATGCCAATGAAGTCATTGCCAACAGGGCTCATGTCTTACTAGGCGGCTCGCTCACAGATGATAAGAAAAAGGTACACCCGAATGATGACGTCAATAAGTCACAGTCTTCCAATGACACTTTCCCTACGGCTATGCACATTGCAGCCTATAAAATGACGGTCAATCAGACCATACCGGCGCTGAGAGAATTGAGGGACAGTCTCCTGCGCATCTCCAATGAAAATAAAAGTGTGGTAAAGATCGGACGGACGCATTTGATGGATGCTACACCGTTGACAGTAAGTCAGGAGTTTTCCGGCTATGCTTCACAGTTAGGCCACGGCATCAAAGCACTTGAAAACACACTTCCACACCTTGCAGAGTTAGCGTTGGGCGGTACAGCCGTTGGCACAGGACTCAATACGCCTCCCAACTATGCTGTCAATGTCGCTAGGACTATAGCAGAGCTGAGCGGACTACCTCTGGTTACCGCTGAGAATAAATTCGAGGCACTATCGGCTCACGATGCCATCGTGGAGTCTCACGGCGCACTCAAGACTATTGCTACCAGCCTCATGAAAATAGGGAATGACATCCGGTTATTGGCCTCAGGTCCACGCTGTGGTATAGGTGAAATCTTAATCCCTGAAAACGAACCGGGTTCCTCCATTATGCCGGGCAAAGTAAACCCCACCCAGTCTGAGGCTCTGACTATGGCCTGTGCACAGGTCTTTGGCAATGACGTCGCCATCAATGTTGGCGGGATGAATGGCCATTTTCAGCTGAATGTATTCAAGCCCATGATGATATACAATTACCTCATGTCGGCACGGCTGATTGCAGACGCCTCCAGGTCATTTAACAAAAACTGTGTCTCCGGTATCAAGGCGAATCACAGCCGTATCAAGCAAAATCTCGAAAACTCTCTCATGTTGGTCACCGCACTTAATCCACACATCGGATACGACAATGCTGCCAGTATTGCCAAGAAAGCGCACAGGGAAGGTACCACTCTCCGCGAAGCAGCTATAGAGCTCGGTCTGCTTACCAATGAGCAATTTGATGAGTGGGTAAGACCAGAGAATATGGTAAGCGGACTCAAGAAGTGATGCGGTTGCTTTCGAGACGAAATTGAAACTATTTTATTTTGTTTTTGGGCATCACCCCTTATCCGCATCCCTTTTATGGGGGATGCGGATAAGGGGTCGTTACGTTCCAGGGCGCGCTATTCGCTTGGCCTACAATTCGCTTGACGCTCATTGTAGTCTCCCTTACCCTTCGGGATGCGGGACCCTTTCACATCACTGATGCAAGATCTTGAGTATAGATGCCAGATAGGGTTGTGATGTATTTTATCTTATTCAGCTCAGCGGGTTTAATGAAAGAAGCATGACATCAATACAGATGACGCCATGCTTCTCTCAAATACAAATCAAATTTTTTTAACCCAAGCCTTCAATAGCGCTTCGATGATCTAAATTTTGATCAGAAAACACTACTGCATGATTCGATTATGAGCCTTTTGTTTCAGGCTATTTAGATTGGCGGTTGACAAACCATTTGACAATAAATGATGCAATGATCAACCAGATATTTTGCAACATACCTTGAGCTTTAGGTGCTATAGCGTTGATGCTTTCTGATACCAGATAATCCGGGGATAGATTTGTTTTTGATTTTCTCAGATATAATTCTGCTTTTTGAGCATGTATATCTTTCTCAAGTTTGAGAATTTCTAGTTCCCTATCAATCTCTTCATATGATGAATATATCTTTTTTCCCATTTAATCTTCGTTAAAGTATATTTCTGAAAACTTGACTAGCATCCTTCTTCTGAATACATTATCTTTCAGAACGAGAAATATCACCAATAATAATGCATAAAATCCCGCTACAATCAGAAAACCATAAACATAGTTATCCAATAATTGCCCTAAAGCTAATGATGCAGCTATAGAAGCAAATAATAAGATAATGGTCAGACACAGTCCTATAATAATTGTGCGTACAATCATGGAAATAGACTGCATCGCAACCTTAAACCCCAGGAGCTTATAGTATTTAGTTGTTGATTCCAGATAAGCCTTAGTTTCATCTTGTAGCTTATCAGCATCATGTCTTAAACTTTCAAATGCCATATATTACTTTTGAAGTTTGGCGTTTTCTTTCTTCAATGCTGCCAATTTTTTCTCCATCATTTCTATCACTTCTTCTGCCTTGTAGCTGCCTGAGGAAATAAGCTCATCTACAGACTCATTTAAATCTGCCTTAGCTTGACTTGCCTTACCTTTTACCAAATCGATTAACTCGTTGTACTTTTCTACAGCTTCGTCTTTGGTGTCTTCAATACCTTCCTGAAGCTTTTTTCGAGTCTTAGACCCTTTATCAGGTGCAAAAAGCATGCCGACTCCGACACCTACTATTGTACCTGTAATTAATGCAATAATGGTATTTCCTGTGTTGTTTGACATATATTATTTTTTAAAAGTTATTAAACAAATTATATGGGTTATAACAACAGGATTTCATAAATTGTTTTGGTAAAGCATTGAAAATGTGTTTTTTATGAGATATTTTTCATGATGTCGGTTTTATTACCTCATTGCATCAGCGCTGTGTAGTGGGTGGCGAAACGAATGTGGAGCCAGACTCGATGTAGCCTCAGCGAAATCGAGGCCGAGCGAACAGCGAGCCCCGAAACATAGCGACCCGGATCGAAGAGTAGGGTGATGCCCAAGGTGACATATTGAAATGTTCTTATTAATCCGAATTATGCATAGGTCGGGTTAAATTTACTTAGTATCGTTCATCTTTGATGTAGGGCAGTTTTTCCATGCTATCTACCTCCAGGCCGGGAAATCCAAAGTCCAGGACGATTTTGCCATGGATAGCATAGCACCCTTTGGCTCTAAAAGGGAATTTGGTCAAAGCTTCCGGAAAGTGAGTGGTGTCAAAAAACTGTCCTTTTTCGTCCAGCCATGTTCCGAAGGCCATTCTTTTACCATTGACAGTTCTTACGGGCTTGGTAGTGACAAAGTAGCCAATCATGGTCACTCTGCGCCCTGCCATCTTTACCATATCTTCGGCTACAATCGTTTGCACCTTGGGACGCTCTGACAACAGGTCAAAGGGAGAGCAAAGAGGAAAGCCCAGGATTTCTATTTCGTCGAATGCCTGCTCGTATGGGCTCTCTTCGAGTAGGGGGAGGTCGTATTCGTCCCGATCTTCCGGGAAAAGGGATGGTAGACCAATGTGGCTGTGTGCCTGTTCGTAGATAGCACTCTTTTCCCACATGAGTGCACACTTATTCATGCCGGTAAAGCGAAATGCACCGATGCGGATCAACAGTATTAACTGCTCTGAGGCCACATCGACTCGTCGCAAAAAGTCTTCAAGGCTGAGGTAGGGGCCGTTTTCGGATCGCTCTTTGACGATGAATTCGGCGACCTGGCGCTCTAGCCCTTGCATATGCACAAATCCCATGTAGATGTTTATGCCGTCTATGGTTGTCAAGAACTGGCTATTATTGACACATGGGGCATGAATGTGCCCTCCGGACATACGCGCCTCGTGTACATATAGCTCTGTGCTGTAGAAGCCGCCAAAATTATTAATGACGGCCACCATAAACTCTAGCGGGTAGTAGGTTTTCAGATAAAGACTCTGAAATGACTCTACCGCAAAGCTGGCCGAGTGAGCCTTGCAAAACGAATAGCCGCTAAAGCTCTCTATCTGCCTCCATACTTCATGTGTCAGTCTTTCGGTATAGCCGCGTTTTTTACAGTTTCTGAAATACTTTTCTTTCAATTGGCGGAAAGTGTCAGAGCTCTTTTTTTTGCCTGTCATGATTCTGCGCAGTACATCCGACTCGTCCAGGTCCAAATCTGCGAAGTGATGGACGATTTTCATTACATCCTCTTGATACACCATCACGCCAAATGTCTCGCCGAGATGCTTTTCAAATACCGGGTGGATATACTGGATGTCTTGAGGGCGGTGAAAGCGCTTGATGTATTCGCGCATCATTCCTGACTTTGCTACTCCCGGTCTTATGATAGAGCTGGCCGCTACCAGATGTACATAGTCTTCGCACTTCAATTTGGTCAGCAGCCCTCTCATCGCCGGTGACTCTATGTAAAAACACCCTATACACTGCCCTGACTTCAGCCTGTCTCGTACCTGAGTGTCTGCCATGATGCGCTTTACATCATGGATATGGATGGCCTTGCCCTGGTTGTCTTCTACGAGATCAATGGCATCTTTGATGTGTCCAAGCCCGCGCTGGCTGAGTATGTCAAATTTGTGAAAGCCCATATCCTCTGCTGCATACATGTCAAAGTGAACAATGGGGAATCCCTTGGGCATCATCATCTGCGCGGTATGGTAGTGCAGCGGCCGTTCACTGATCAGTACACCCCCGGCATGAATGGACAGGTAATTGGGAAAACCCTCTATCATCTTACCGTACTTGAATATGTGCCGGGCATAGGGGTGGTGCTTATCATCAGCGTTGGGTTCATTTACGATGATATCTATGTCGGACTTGGGGAGACCCATCACCTTGCCTAGCTCCCTGATGATGGACTTACCTTTGAAGGTGTTGTAGGTTGCTAAAAGCGCTGTATGGTCCATCCCATATCGCTTGAATATATAATCTGTCACATCATCTCTTTCCTGCCATGAGAAGTCAATGTCAAAGTCGGGTGGTGACGAGCGATGTGGATTGATAAAGCGCTCGAAGTACAAGTCGAGCTCCATCGGGTCAACATCTGTGATACCGAGACAGTAGGCGACGATACTGTTGGCACCACTGCCCCGTCCTACATGAAAATAACCTACAGAATGCGCATATCGAACGATATCCCATGAAATCAAAAAGTAAGCGGGGAAGTCCATTTTGTCTATGACGCGGAGCTCTTTGCGGACTCTTGCTTCAGCGATGCTGTGCCCGGTCCCGTAGCGACGCCTGCATCCATTCAATGCCAGTTTTTGCAAAAGCTCCAGGTCGCCACTTCTCGACTCAGTGAAGTGGCGACGATTATTGGACAGGCCTGTTGATAAACTTACGCTACAGCTCTGTAGTAAGCGCTCTGCTCTGTCCAGTAGTTTTGGATAGAGGTGGTAGCACTGCCGCAGTTGGTCGGATGGTCGCAGGTGATCATGGGGCGAGGTGAAGTGCTCCTCGGTCAATTTGCCAATCACCATATTCTGATCAATACAGCGCAGCAGCTTGTGTACTCTGAATCCATCCTTGTCTAGAAAAGTCAATGGAGCTAAAGCAATCAGACGATCTGGTCGTTTGTCGAGTTTGCGCCGGTTGATGGTGTTGACCTCATGGGGGCGGATACCAAAGTATTCATGGTCAGCAAAATCCTCTAAAGGCTTAGGCAAGCTGGTATATATGATAAAAGTATCTGTCCACTGTGGGGCGATTCGCGGCAATTCTTCCCGGGCGATAGAATGCTGACTCAAGAAGGCACACAGTTGTCTCCAGCCTTCTTCGTTTTTAGCGATGCCAATGTAAAGCAGTTGTCCTCCCTGCCGAAATTCTATGCCCGGAACACCGTGTATGCCTGCTGCTTCTGCTGCCTTTAGAAAAGCAAAAGTCGCCGATGTGTTATTGATATCTGTCATGGCCAGCGATCTGTAGCCGGCTGCTTTGACTTTATTTACTAAATCTGTGGGCGATAGGGTGCCGTACCTGAGACTGTAATAAGAGTGTGCATTAAGTATCATGGCGCTCTCGATATATCTTTGAATAATTAAAGCGCCTATGCGTTGTCGTTTTATTCGACACTAAGATGCCGCATAAGCCGACAAAGTTAATGGCTGGAAAGAAGACTTCCAAAAATTTCTTGATAAAAATTGTAGAAAAGGGGTTTGATAAGCCATTTTTCTATTGTCTTGCATCAGCGCTGTGGAGCGGGTGGCGAGCGGTAGCGAGTGAGTCCGTAGGACCGAGCGAATAGCGAGCCCCGAAACATAGCGACCCCCTGTTCACCCTCTCACCTTGCCAAAGTGAGAGGGTGAATAGGGGGTGATGCCCAAAAAGACAAAATAAAACATACCCTTACAAAGCACGCATAAAAAATGGAGACTTGAAAGTGGAGAATAGCTTCGATCCAGACTATGCAGGCGGGTTGTCAAATACACACTTGTGCAGAGACCGGATCATGCAGGTATGGGGTGGCATCAAATATCCAGTCTTTCCCAGTAGTTTTGGCCTTCTATTTCGTCGAGAATTTGGATATAATTTTGGTATCTGATCTCGCTGATTTCATTGTTTTGGATAGCGGCTTTGACAGCGCAGCCGGGCTCATTGCGATGTGTACAGTCACCAAACTTACAATCAGACGAGTATTGGAAAAACTCTCTGAAATTATGAGCGACATCCATCACTTCGAGGTTATTAAAAGAAAGGGACTTGATCCCGGGGGTGTCAATAATGCTACCTCCAAAGTCAAGGTGGTGCATCTCGGCAAAAGTAGTCGTGTGCTGCCCTTTGCCTGAGTAGTCCGAAATATCGCCTACGCGCAGGTCGAGTGAAGGTTGGATGGCATTTAGTAGTGAGGACTTACCCACGCCTGATTGTCCGGCGATGAGGGAAGATCGGCCTTTGAGCAGATCCTTTAGCTCAGGTATACCTTGTCCGGTCAGTGCCGAGGTCAACATAGTACCATAGCCAATATTGCCATAGATGTGTGCAAGTATCTCAAAAAGCTCTATGTGTTCCGGCTGATACAGGTCTGCTTTATTGAACACAATGACAGCAGGTATATCGCGCGGCTCTGTCATGAGCAAAAAGCGATCGATAAAGCCAATTTTTAAATCGGGCTCAGTAATGGTGACAATTAAGACAGCCTGGTCAATATTTGATGCCAGCAGGTGCAAATCATGTTTTTTTCTAGGTGATTGGCGTGCGACGTAGTTGTCCCGTGGAAGTATGGTTTTGATTTGATGGTCTTCGCCTGATCCGACAAGAACCATGACTTGGTCGCCGACAGCTACAGGGTTAGTCAACTTCATGCCGTCAAGCCTAAACTTACCTACAATTCTACACTCGGCTTTTTTACCATCGTCAAACATCACCGTGTACCACGATCCTGTAGACTTTATGACCTTAGCTTTTTTAAGCATTATAAGTGATCGGAGTTTTGATATATGGAAATAGCTGAGCGGTTTACAGAGGCAAACTCTGCCAGTATTGAGGGATTCTTTTCTATGGCATTACCAATGACGGCTACTTGTGCACCAGCCTCATAGACGGACTCTAGTTGGCGAGGCGTGCGTATGCCGCCGCCTACCCATACCGGAATGTTGACTGACGAGGCTACTTGCTGTATAAGTGGCGAAGGAATTGCATTTTTGGCGCCACTACCGGCATCTAAGTAGATGGTTTTTAGCCCCAGCATTTCGCCGGCCATAGCGGTGGTGGCAGCAATTTCCGGCTTGTCAGCAGGTAGAGGCAAGGTGTTACTCATGTATGAAGCAGTCGTGGGTGCTCCACCATCGACCAGCATATATCCGGTCGGTACGATCTCCAGGCCAGAGGCTTTAAGTTTTTGAGCTGCCAGTACATGTTTGCCAATGAGTAATTCAGGATTGCGTCCACTTATGAGAGAAAGCAGGAGAATAGCGTCTGCTATCCCACTAATTTGATCCGTACTTCCGGGAAAAATAATCACTGGTGTTTTAGTGATTGACTTTATAGTGCTAATGGTTGCTTCAAAGCGATCAGAGATCATCAAACTGCCACCTACCAAAATATAATCAACTGCATATTCGTCCAATTCTCGCACCAGGTTAATTACTTGACTAGTCGTGACGTCATCAGGATCTATAAGGACTGCTAACTGCCTTTTTATTGAATCTCCCGGGTCAATATAGGTCTCATAGATTGATGGCATATTAAATTGTTTAATGAGAAATAGGTTTAAATTTGTTTATTAGCTACAGTCATGATATTGCACATCGAAAGCGCAAAGATAAGACCAATAGAAAGATATGCTAGTAATGTACACCTGCTAATTTGATTGTGTATAGCATAGCAAGCTTTATATTTCAGTTGTTTTATGTTGAGTGCTTCCATTTACGTTATAAGAACATTTGTCCAATGTTTAATGCGGGTTAAAATCACCTTATGTTTCCGCTTACTTCAGACGCTCTAAGAGGTCACCATATTTCCAAATATACTACTTTATATGTGATGTGGACCATTTTAGGGGCAAAATAATATTGATGTCGAGAATGAAAAACTTTGGGAAATAGAGAATACAAATGTATCTGATAGAATGGTCATCTGTGCATGAGATGGCTGAAACGAATCCAATTATTTCATGACCTTTTGTCCGGGGCAACGCTTACACCTATTCGACTTTTTGTACTTCTTGCAGCATTTCTTCTTCATTTTCTTACCCTGAATGACGGGAAGTGAAATGAATACAGATGGTGACCTGTGGATAGGATTCATATCATCCGGTGAAATATGTCTCATAACTTAAACCCAAATTATGCATTAGAAAATATACTTCGGCTTCGAATGGCTTCAAAATAAGCCACTTCATTAGATTTTGTTCAACCACCGGTGGCTCATTCAGAAAATCACTTATTTTTTCACCATTTACGCATATTGCTTTTATACTTTATGTGGTATTCGTGAATCTCCTTAGCCGATTTTAACCCTCATTACGCATTTTAAGTGCATAATTCGGGTTGCCTCTAATTAGACAAAGTCTAAATAAAAACAAATGTAGCAAAATTTACCATAAACGAGGGGTTTTCGTCGAGATCTGACAGAAAAATAACAATTGATTGTTTCTGCCTGGTATAATGATAGCGTTGAAGATCAAGAACATATGACTATGAAAGGGAGTGTGTTTCTTTCTTTTTTTGCTTTGGGCATCACC
Organism: Saprospiraceae bacterium; assembly: GCA_007125435.1. Taxonomy (GTDB): domain Bacteria; phylum Bacteroidota; class Bacteroidia; order Chitinophagales; family Saprospiraceae; genus SLDF01. The sequence goes on along the minus strand of SLDF01000072.1, from coordinate 6,616 downwards.
CCCTATTCACCCTCTCACCTTGCCAAAGTGAGAGGGTGAATAGGGGGTCGCTATGTTTCGGGGCTCGCTATTCGCTCGGTCCTACGGACTCACTCGCTACCGCTCGCCACCCACTCCACAGCGCTGATGCGGTGCAGTAGAAAAAATACATTTTGAAATGAATCTGAAAAAAGGAGATTGTCTATTCTTTGTACATGGCATCAATAATGTCTTTCCACCTCTCCATGATGACACGTCTTTTGAGTTTTAGTGTAGGTGTTAGTTCACCGGGAGCTCCATCCACTTTGACGATTTCCCATGGTGCATCGATGAGTTTAAACCGTTTGATTTGCTCAAACCTGGCGAGGTTTTTATTATACTTCTCCACAATGTCTTGAAAGCAAGCCACAACCTTAGGGTGATTAAGGATATCTTCACTTGTGGTCCACGATATTTTCTGGTCTTTACACCAATCTCTCAAAATGTCCAAAGCTGGCACAATGAGAGCAGAAACAAACTTTTTTTGTTCGCCCACGACCATTACATTTTCAACCAGGCGATCTTGTTTCAAGGCGTTTTCTATGGGAGTGGGCGCTACGTACTTGCCTCCTGAGGTTTTGAGCAATTCCTTTTTACGATCAGTAATTTTCAAAAACAGCTTTCCGTCTTTTGACTTTATGAAGCGACCTACATCTCCGGTCCTTAGCCACTTCTTGCCATCTATTTCAGTGAAGACTTCTCTGGTCTTTTCTGGTTGGTTGAAGTATCCCGACATGATATTTGGCCCCGACGCTAAGATTTCACCTTCTCCCTCTCTAAAGTCTCCAATATTGTCATCTATTTTCACTTCAACATTATCGAGTAAAGTACCGACTGTACCTATCATTGCCGTACCTTTATCGTATCTATTAAAGCTAATACCGGGACCAGCCTCAGTCAACCCATAGCCTTCTCTGATTTGGACACCCGCAGCTGAAAACACTCTGATGATATGGGGTGGACAGGCCGCAGCACCTGTGAGGATACCCAACACTCTACCTCCTAAAGCTTTTCGCCACTTCGAAAAGACTAGAATATCTGCTACTTTTCGTTTTAGCCAGTCCATACCAGTGTAGACCTTATCATATTCATAGTCGTCTGTCAATTCTAAAGCCCAGAAGAACAGCTTCCTTTTAAAACCAGTAAGCCCATTGGCTTTTTCCATTATTTTTTCATAGACTTTTTCTAGAAGTCTCGGTACAGCAGTGAAGAAGTGTGGACGAATATGTTTTAGATCACCTTTTTCGCCTCCCAGATTGTCCAGACCAGTATATACGATACTAACTCCTGCGGCGAGGTAGGCATAAGTGACTACTTTTTCAAATATGTGGCATAATGGCAAGAAGCTCATCACCCGATCTCCGGGTTTACATGGAATGAAGCTGTAAGCACTAAGCACATTGCTAACAATATTCCAATGTGAGAGCATGACGCCCTTTGGGTCTCCTGTTGTCCCCGATGTGTAGATGATGGTAGCTAAATCATCTTTAGTGATCGAGTCCTTTCGATTGTCTAATTCTTTTTGGTTAACAGGGTTATCAAGTAAAGACTTCCAGTTTGTGATGGTTTGACCATTATCATCAAAGCATATTATGGAGTCTAAGGAAGGAATACGCTTGTGCAGATATATCATTTTATCGAGTAGGTCACCACCCTCAGTGAATACAATGGCGACTTTTGATTCTGAAAATATATATTCATAATCTCTTAGGCTAATAGTAGGATAGACTGGAACTAAGATTGCTCCAATTTGCTGGACTGCCAGGTCGACAATCAGCCATTCAGGTCTATTGCGAGAGACAACCAGGCCCACCTTATCGCCCTGTAAAACACCCATGTCGATTAACCCTGAGCTTAATTTATCGACTGTCTGTCTAAATTCATGTGTAGAATAGAATGAGAGACCATTGCCATCTCTTATACCCACCATTTTATCCAATGGAAAATCAGTAGCCTGATTATCTAGAAAGTCGAATAATCGCTCCGCCCGCATCTGTAATGCTTATTTGTCTATAGTTGTTAGAAGTAAGAATAAAATTTGGACAACAATATATAAAGAAAAATGAATTTGCTGTCCACGTACAAAATGAAAATTGAGCATAAAGCTGTCCTCAATATTATGCAGTAGAAAAACCTTGCCCATTACATGTAGACATTAGTGGGTGGAAATTATAGCTTTACATGACTATATTATCATGTGATTTCATGAAATGAATACAAAATCCAAGATTCATCCATGAAAATTTTTGTTATAGCCATTTCATGCCTCGCTGCATAATCCTAACAAAAGGCAAGCTTTATGCTCGAATTTTTGTTACATCCAAATGGATTGTCGTCTGCTTTTGGATAATTCTTTTGCCTGACCTTGAATTTGCTGAGGACATGTCTATGAAACTTACCATTGAGTTTTCATAAGCATGACGCAGCAACCAAAATTTATTAGCATTATCCAATAACCGATGCATCTTTGGCTTCAGATCTGGCATAGATCAAAGCTGCGCCGGCAAGCATGATATCCTTGAGCATAGCAGACATGGCAGATTGATCTCCGTCCATAGCACCACCTAAATGAATGGCAAGGACAAAAATAATCAGCATCAAAGCAAGAAGGACAGCTGCAAGCTTATCTAGCTTGCCAATAAGCATACTGACAGCAGCAGCTATGAGCGCTACACCAGTCAAATAAACCAGTGCGCTCTGACCAAAAGCCATACCGGCCATGCCTTCGGCATTCATAAAGTGAAATATTCCAAACACAGCGAATGGAATAGCAAATAAGTACTTACCAAGTGATAATACGGCATTCATAATTAAAAACGTTTTAATGAGTAATATCTTAGGCGCATTGATTGCGAAAGTTAACAATAATAACACATAGCTTGTATAAAATTCTTTAAAAACTTTTATAGTCGTTAATTATGATTGCGTGCATCTCGGTTTATTTGGTTTAATTTTGCCTAATAAAGGTTTTTCAAAACCATAGTGGACGTATGCTATATCGATAATTTAGGCTCATCAAAACCTTTTGAGAAGTATCTATACAGAGACAGTATCCTAAGTAATTTGTCAAAAATTTATAGTACACAAACTCAGCTGTGACAAAATAAATTAATGGACGTTTAATCTATTCCACAAATTTTTTATCCTGACAATAAATTAGTGTAGATTTGTAGGTCTTAATATGTATTTTTTGAATTCCACTTTAGGGATGTGCCCATTAAAGTTGGCTTTGTATTTATATGGTATAGTTAACAAGCCTGTGTTAATTACTATGAATAATTTTAATCCACTTTATGCCTTACTCTTGGTTCTGAAATGAAATATTCATAGCGTTTGGTTCAAATACAATTGTGTGCAAAAGGGATGTGTTTGTAGTGCGTTATTGGTTTATTACATTAGCGTTATGGTCATGTTTGGTCTAAAGATGGTTACTAAATGAGTAAATGATAAAAACAGTCAAATGAAACTAAGGTATATTATATTACTTATAGTTGTCTATGCAGGAAGTTGTCGTCAAGCGGATGAGAGATCCGGAGTTGATTGGGTCAATAATGAAAAATCAATTCAAGCATCACTTATCAATGCTCAGCCTGGAGATACTATAGTTTTGGACTCTGGTTATTATTGGTTTACGAAGGGTATGGTCTTAGAGGGCAAGGAAAATCTAGTCATCAAAGGGGCTGGGATGGATAAAACCTATTTATCCTTTAAAGGTCAAACATCTGGTTCTGCCGGTCTAAAGATATCAAACTGTAAAAATATTGAGTTAATAGGGTTTCATATAGAGGATGCCAAGGGCGATAACATTAAAGTAAGTGAAACCGATGGTATCTTTTTTAAGGGATTAAGAACTTATTGGACAAATGGAGCTAAGTCTACAAACGGTGCTTATGGCTTGTATCCGGTGTTGTGTAAAAATGTTTTGATAGAGGATTGTGTAGCAGCACGAGCTTCTGATGCAGGTATCTATGTAGGACAATCAGACACCGTGATTATTCGCAGGAATGTTGTGTACGAAAATGTGGCAGGTATAGAAAGTGAAAACAGCAATATAGTCGATATCTACGATAATAAAGTTTTCAACAATACAGGTGGTATTTTAATATTTGATCTGCCCGGGCTTACCCAGTATGGCAGTCAAACAAGGATTTTTAATAATATGGTTGAAGGTAATAATCACCGGAATTTTGCACCTGCCGGTAATATAGTTAGTTCCGTACCGCCTGGGACAGGTATTATGCTTCTATCGACTAGAGATGCTGAGATATTCGATAATGAAATCGTTCACAACCGGACAGTAGGGACCGCCATTACGAGTTACGAGCTTATATTGGCAATGGAAATAGAAGAAACCGGATCAGGGGAAGGTTCGTTGGAATTACATAATGCCAATTATTCTCTTGATACGCTGTACAACCCTTTTCCAGACGGTGTTTATATTCACAGCAATTTTTATAAAAGTAAGCATTGGTTTCCTTCATTAAGGAATGACTTTGGTAAATTGCTATTTCGATATTTTCCATTCAAAAGCATCCATATTTTGTGGGATGGCTTTACCGATCCAGATCGAAGTGAAGAATCTCCTATTCTATGCATAGAACAAGAAACGGATATTAATTTTGCGAATATCAATGTGCCGGAAGACTTAAAGAATATGGAAAAAACCACGGAAAACTACAGGTGTTCGGGACAGAAATTACAGCAGGTAAAGCTTTCACGGTATGGAGTTGTGGTCGATGATAAAGAAGATAATCTCTCGCAAGAAAATATATAACCAACGATCTAATTTTAACACAAAAAAAACGCAATGAAAAAGCCAATAATTATTTTTTTTATGATTATCACGGTCTCATTATTCTCTTGTGCAGAGGATAAGAGTAACTCTAACGAACAGGAGGCCGGTAATGCAATTGAAGTCGAAGAAGTAGAAAGGTCGACTCGTGAGGGTAGCAGTGAGCGCAACATTGAAGAGTTAATAAGGATGACAAAAATCCAGTTAAAGGAGAAGCTGGATCTGTCTGACGAGCTTCTGGAAGAAATAGGCAATATGTATAAAAATGCTTACTTGAGCGCAGGTGGCAGTTTGGAAGACTCTGCCCCCAGGGAGAAAGCTCGTGAGACACAGAAGTCATTTATCAAATCTACTAAAGAAGAGGTTCTTCCTTTACTAACTGAAGATCAGGCCAGGTTTTATCGTCGGTTTGCAGAGCGGTAAAGCTACAAAGTGGTTGATATTATTAGGATATTTATCCTTGAAGTCTGTGTAATTCATTGATATTAAATTACGATGCATAACAAAAACCCTGCGATGCAGCCTAGTCATATGGTCGAAGTACTACGTGAACTGAAAACAAATTTGGCAGCTAATTTCTCTCACTATGAGGAGGCTCCTTTTGACAGGGGTAAATGGAAACAGTTAGGCGAGCTTGGTGTTCATGGCTGGCCAATTCCGGAAAAATATGGTGGCTCAGGCTGGGATGCAAGTCATATCTGTCGAGGGTTAGAAGTTCTTGGTGAATATTGTGAGGATGGAGGTCTTGCTTTTGCTGTAGCTGCCCAAATGCTTTCTTGTACGATTCCTATTGTTAAGTATGGGTCATCTGAGCAAAAAGAAAAACTATTGCCCGGTATATGTAGTGGTGATATTATTATTGCAAATAGTATAACTGAGCCCGAATCTGGATCCGATGTATATGATATGGATAGTCGTGCAATACTAGACAAAAAAGGTAATTACCATTTAAACGGTGAGAAAATCATGATCACTTCGGGTCCGATAGCTGATTATCATCTTGTCTATATGGCGACTGATCATGAAAAAGGTTATTTTGGCGGGATTACAGCATTTTTGGTGGATAATAGTCTTGATGGTGTAAACGCTGAAGTGACACTATCAAAAATGGGACTTGATACAGCACAAATGGGCCAACAGTTTTTTAATAATGTTTGTGTGTCTGAAGATTATATATTGGGGGAGGTTGGTGGTGGCGGCCCCATTTTCAACAAGAGCATGGAATGGGAAAGGGGGCTACTTGGAGCCATTCATATTGGAACTATGGGACGTATCCTCAACCAAATTATTAAGTATACAAAAGCAAGAAAAGTGGGTGGACAGTCGATATCTAAATACCAGTCTATAGCGCACAAGTTATCGGATATGAAAGTGAGATATGAGACCGGTAAACTATTATTATATGCTGCTAGTGAGTCTATGGATACTTCTGATGCGGGTATGATGTCCAGCATTGCCAAGTTGCAAGTCAGTGAATCTTTACAAGCGAGCTGCTTAGATGCATTACAAATAATGGGAGGTCGCGGCTACTTAAAAGATTCACCATTCGAAAGATATGTACGCGATGCTCTAAGTGCCACTATTTATTCGGGCACCTCAGAGGTGCAGAGGTCAATAATTGCAAGATATCTGGGTCTGTAATTCAGCAATTTTTCAAAACGGGCTTAAACCCGAATTGTGCAATAGAAAATCCCTGCCCGCCACCTGTCGATGGCAGCAGGCGGGTATTACGGCTTAAAATCGACGAAGGAGATTCACGAACACAAATAAAGAAAACAAAATAGCGTGAGTAAATGGCTTCAAAAT
>SLDF01000094.1 GCA_007125435.1 Saprospiraceae bacterium | reverse complement strand
TGAGGGATAGCAGCGATATGAACAGGGCTGGCATAGATGGTAGAGCGTAGATGTGATGGCGACCAGCGGAAGCCGCTCACATCTACTGCGACACCCTATGCCAGCCCTGTGAATACAAGCGCATAGCCCGACCCGTAGGGACACGCCCAAAACAGCATAAAAACTTCCTGCTTAGAATTATACCTAGTAAAGTGAAATTGAACTGTAAAAAGGATATAGATAACTAAAAATCCATATCCATTTCTCCTCCTCTATTATCTCCCGATTTTCTGCGTTGGTTTCTCATCCACGAAGGGTCTGTTTTTCCAAACATGTAGCTAGCTGTTAGTCTCAAGAACCTGGCCTGTCTTCTTCTTGTGGCTTCTTGAGCAAAGAACATAGATTGAAATACCTGTCCTCTAATATTGGAATCAAAAGCATCACTCAAAATCAAATTGAGTGTCCATTTTTTACCAATTCGTTTATTAAGAGAAACATCTGCGTAGTAATATGGAATGGTTTCTCCTTGCGGCAGAATTCTTGGTGCAAAATAAGCACCGTTGAGTTGAATTGATAGGTCCCATGGCAGACGATATGTGATCATTGGTTTTACATCATAGGTATAGCCTGCATTGATGAAGTCTCCAATTGGAGTATTCGAATTTACCCTAATATAGTAGGTGTTGATGTTCAATGTCAAGTCCAGTTGACTTGTGGGGCTCCACTTGATAATATTCTCCACACCAAAGTTATAGTCTAATTCTCCATTAATGGCCATTCTAACAAGAACATCTTCATCACCTTCAAATGGAAAAGCTACCCAGGTTATTGGATCCTGAGTGATTCGTCCGTATACGGAGGAAACAATACTAAAGGAATTACTTTGATAACTATAGTTCAATTCCGTAAGGTTGATAAACTCTGGTTTCAATTCAGGGTTTCCAAGTCTAATATTCCTGGGGTCATTGATATTAACACGGGGCGCCAACTGCCACCACCTTGGTCTGCCAATTTTGCGAGAAATGTTAAATTGGAACTCGTGTTTATCATTAATCTTTCTAGAGAGAAAGATGCTAGGAAAGAGTGCTGTAAGTAAGCCATCTTCTGCAGAAGGGTATTCATAAGAAAACGGTTCTTCCTGTCCAAGGATTTTTCCCTGATAAAAGCTGTGTTCAAATCTTACTCCTGCTTGATAACTCAAACTTCCAATTTTACCCACATAATTAACGTATGCTGCATTTATGCTTTCAATGATATCAAAATCATTGGTCAGTATGCTGTCAAACTCAAACTTCTCTGATTCATAAGAAAACCTGCTTATTAAATTTGTAAAATCTGATCTTTGGTAAAATGATCTGGCACCTGCTTCAAACCTACTGCCATTGCCCAAGGGTTTGACATAGTCAACTTGAGCTGTAAATTGATTCGACCCACTTACCGTCTCTACATTTTGTAAAACCGGATTGTTAGGAAGGAGATTGCCATCTCTATCAAAGTTATTGGTTTCTAATTCTGTCAATCCATCTCTGTTAGATCTATTGTATGTGACATCTGCTGTCAGCACCTGTCCTTTATTATCAAACTTTTTTTCGTAGAAGAGCTGAGTCGAATAATTTCTCCATCCGAAAATATTGTCCTGGGCCTGATTTCCAAAAAAGTTTAACATACCATTTCCGCTGACTGAGGAGAAAACTTGCTCCTGAATGGAACCCCAGTTACCTGCAGAAATATTTGAGGTCAGTGAGATGATATCATTTTCAGTAATATTGTAATCAAGTACTGCTCTGAATGACTGCATGTTGAAAAGTGTGTAGCTGTCATTATCTTGATTGAAAAATTCGGTAATTTCTCCATTTGAGAATGTTGTACGGTCAACATAGGTGTTTATATTATTCCCTGCATTCATCAAATTGTAATTGAGTGACAGATTAAATGGTTTTTTTCTAATGTTTAAGCTCGCCATGGCGTTGTACCTGTCTGTCGTACCCACTCCTGCAGAGACTCTACCGTTGTATCCGGCTTTTCGATTCTTTTTCATGATGATGTTAATAATACCGCCGGCTGATGATGCATCAAATTTTGCACTGGGATTGGTTATGACCTCGACAGATTCAATTTGATCAGCAGGAATTTCTTGGAGTTCAAGAACAGTTGGTCTACCGTCTACAAAAATTGTGGCTGATGTGTTTCTCATTTGCACACTTCCTTCTGCATCTAGCTCTAGCCCGGGAATATTTCTCATCACATCTTCTCCTGTACCACCTCGCGTCGAAATATCTTTTTCAACATTGAAAACTTTTCTATCTACATATAGATTCATAGTGGCTTGCTCCGCTGTAACTACGATTTCATCAAGCATCTTTTCATCTGCTGACATGACTATGGTGCCTAAATCATATTCTGAGTCTGCCCGAGAAATATCAATAATGTTTTCGATAGACCGAAAACCTAAATAAGTAACCCTTAAAATAACTTGACTGGTCACGGGTGTTATTTGCAAATTAAACCTACCATCTTCTTGTGATAGTCCACCAGTTATGATTTCTTCCGAATCGTCATCCAATAGTGTGATAGATGCATATTCCACCGGCTCCTTTGAGGCAGACTCTATTAACCTTCCACTAATTGAAATATTTTGACCTTTTAAGTCAGGGACAAATAGTCCTGACAGAAGACAAATAATAATGAGTGTTGCTTCTTTCATTGGTTGTATTATACGTATTAAATTAGATTGTATTTACAATTGGGAGTGCAATGGAGTGGTCACGCGCTATTCACTTTTTACAATTTCATGACAACAAAATTAACAGTACTAATGGCAATATTGTTGATTGATGATGGTCATTAACCTTGTATTAACTTCTGATAATAAGATATTTGACACAATTGATACCTGGTTACGTATAATATTATTAATGAGAAGCTCGTAGATTTAATTCTGCGGTGTTTTATTTCGGCTCAGGTTTGTAAAAGATTATATTTGTGTCCATTAAATTACTTATCATTTATTCTGCATGATTGTTGGGCAATGACTGACACATGACCACATGCTTTAAAATCTCAATTATGACTTTAGTGAAACTTGTATTCATAAGCGTTATTGCCTTTATTAGCACATTATGTATTGGGCAGACTCATAATCCAATTTTTAGATATCCGGACATTTCAGATAAGCATATTGTTTTTTCTTTTGCTAACGACCTATGGCTGGTTGAAAAGAATGGAGGTACTGCTATCAAACTCAGTTCTCCTCCAGGTCTGGAATCATGGGCAAGGTTTTCACCTGATGGCAAGACAGTTGCCTTTACTGGTAATTACGATGGGCTTTCTAATGTTTACACTATCTCTATCGATGGCGGCTTACCAACTCGACTCACATACCATAGTATGGGAGAAAGGGTAGTAGACTGGACTCCAGATGGCCAGCACATCATCTATGCTTCATCTAAGAAAAGCGGAAAGCAACGCTTTAACCAATTCTACAAACAACCAGTAAATGGTGGCCTATCCGAAAAATTACCAATAGCACATGCTGAAAATGGAAGCGTTTCACCGGATGGTAAGCAAATAGTGTTTACTGATAAGTCGCGACTATACCGAACATGGAAACGTTATAGAGGTGGCACAGCTGCAGATGTACATATATTCAATCTAGAAACTTATGAGTCTAAGAATATCACAAATGTTGATGCCAATTGTGAACTTCCCATGTGGTGCGATAATGCTATTTACTACCTTTCTGACAGAGGAGATGACATGAGGTTTAATATTTGGAAATACAGTCTCGATGATGAGCGTCATGTGCAAGTTACTGCCTTTGATCAGTTTGACGTTCAGTTTCCTGCTGCAGGACCAAATGATATTGTGTTTGAAGCAGGTGGTGACTTGTATACATTATCGCTAGCAAATGATGATATACAAAAAGTCAATATCAATATTATTGCTGACTTTGATGAGCTTAAGCCGAGACAGGTTGAAGTGAGTGACTACGCTAGAAATGCCTCTGTATCTCCAAATGGTAAAAGAATAGTAGTAGAAGCCAGAGGAGAACTCTACGATGTACCCAAGTCCAATGGAGCAACTAGAAATATTTCTCAAAAAACCGGTTCGGCCGAGAGATATCCCGCATGGTCTCCGGATGGAAAATATATAGCTTACTGGTCTGATGAAGACGGTGAATATAATCTCTACCTTTTCGATTATAAAAATTCGGAAACAAAGAAAATAACCTCATATACAGATGGGTACCGATATCAACCTTTCTGGTCTCCGGACTCGAAAAAGTTGGCATTCATTGATCAAGCCCTTCAAGTGGCATATGTCGATATTGAATCAGGTAAAGTCACTGATATCTATAAACAGAAATCTATGAATCATTATGCCCTGGACAACTTTGTTGTTGACTGGTCTGCTGATAGTAGATATATTGCTATGAATATGCAACGTGAAAATGAACCACAAGCAGTATTGGTCTACGACACTGAAGAAAGCCAAAGTCATACAATTGGTGGGGGACTGTATGATATTTCACTTCCGGAATTTGACCCCCAAAACAGATATATATACGTACTCATAAACAATGCATTTTCGCCAATTTATAGTGGCTTTGATAACTCGTGGGTCTATGCCAATAATACCAGAATAGCAGCTTTTACACTGACTAAAGACCAGGTTTCTCCACTGGCTCCTAAAAACGATGTGGCATTATCTGATGATGCCGAGGAGGATGAAAAATCGTCAGAAAGTGATGCCGATAAAGATGAGAGCCTATCTATTGACTTTGATGGCATTGAAAAGCGTATGGTTTTGTTGCCATTGGATGCTGGAAACTATAGCAACCTTATAGCTACTGAAGACAAACTTATTTTTATACAATACCCTAAAAGAGGTGTAACTGGGCAATCAGAGCTTAAATACTATGATCTGAAAAAAAGAGAAGATAAAAAAATTACTGATGGCATAAGTAAAGCTCAAGTAACTGCCAACGGTAAAAAGCTCCTTGTGAGTAAAGGCAACAGTTTTTACATTATCGAGCCTTCCAATGATCAAAGTTTAAATACTTCAATTGATTTGTCGGGAATGAGGTTGAGGTTGGATCCTCGCGAAGAGTGGCAACAGCTTTTTAATGAGAGCTGGCGAATACAAAGAGACTACTTCTATGATAGAAATATGCATGGCTTGGACTGGCTGTCGGTGAAGGAGCACTATCAAACTATTCTTGACAGAGCTTGCAGTCGTTCTGATGTCAATTACGTCATTGGAGAACTTATCGGAGAACTCAATGCTTCACATGCATATAGAAGTGGTGGAGAAAGGTTCGAAGAAAGTCGATCTGATAATATTGGCTATCTAGGTATTGATTGGGGTAGGGATGATACAGGCTATTTTATTGACAAGATCATCCTAGCTGCGGATTGGGATACTGAGGTTCGTTCTCCTTTTGCGGAGCCTGGTATAGAGGTACAGGAGGGTGACTATATTATTTCAGTCAATGGTATGGATCTTTCTTCGTTTAGACATCCAAACGAGGCCTTGAGTGGATTGGCAGCATCAACGGTAGAGCTTATAGTCAAGTCTCGATCTGGTAATGGCGAACACAAAGCCGTTTATGTAAAAACATTGCGATCTGAGGATAGACTCAGGAACTTAGCCTGGATTGAAGCTAATCGTCAATATGTAGATAGCCTATCTGATGGGAAGATTGGATATGTCTATGTGCCTTCTACCGGTATGGATGGTCAGTACGAATTGGTGCGTATGTTTTATGGACAATATAAGAAGCCGGCACTTATCATCGACGAGAGATTTAACAATGGTGGACAGATTCCCGATCGCTTTATAGAGCTGCTGGATAGAAAACCATTGGCATATTGGAAAACGAGAGATGGTATGGATTGGCAATGGCCACCGGTTGCTCATTTTGGTCCTAAGGCTATGCTGATCAATGGCTGGAGTGGCTCTGGTGGCGATGCATTCCCGGACTATTTTAGAAAAGCCGGCCTGGGGCCATTGATCGGAACCAGGACATGGGGAGGACTGATTGGCATATCAGGCACACCACCCTTAATAGATGGAGGCAATGTGACTGCACCAACATTTAGAATGTTCCATCCTGATGGCGAGTGGTTTCCGGAAGGACATGGTGTAGACCCCGATATTGAAGTTACGGAAGACTACACCTCTCTGGCAAAAGGCATTGATGCACAGCTTAAGAAAGCAGTAGAAGTGTTAATGAACCAACTTGAAGATAATCCATGTGTAAAGCCTGAAGCACCGGCAGTCGAAAAGCGAACACCTTAACAGACTAATTTGACTCCATATTGCTTTGTAATAAAAATGGTAGTCTGAAGACATTTTACCTACAGAGATACTATTTGAAATCAACTGTGCGTTAACATCGGCGTGTGCTATTGATAAACTTTTTTTAATTTTGCACGTCATCGATAAGTGTTGATTGCAGATTGCAAATGAAATCTACTTGCTTCCAATTTGACAGGGGGTTTATGCTGCATATGACATTATGAAATATTCTATAAAACCTTTATGATAATATCATTACAGACTTAGCTAACATGTCATTCAATTGCGCTATCATTGAAAGCCTTCTACTCTTACGATAGTCGTTTATATACACTTTGATTAATCGCAATGAAAGTATTGATATTGAAAGTTTAAATGTTATCAAGCCATTATTTTAAAATTATAAACTATAAATATATGAAGTTAATTATGATGATTCCTTTGGTTTGTTGCTCTATTGTTTTGAGTCATTTGGCATATGCTCAAAGTGGCAATCCATTATTAAATGACTACAATACACCATTTGATGTACCTCCTTTCAATAAGATAAACGATAGTCACTTTAAGCCGGCTCTGGAAGCTGCTATGGTTGAACAAAATCAAATGATTGAGGAGATTGTAAATGAGCCAAATCCAACGTTTGAAAATACCTATGAAAAGTTTGAGAAAAGCTGGCACAAGCTTAATCACATCAGTTCAATCTTTGATAACCTTTTATCAGCCAATACAAATGACTACCTTCAAGAGTTGGCAAGGGAAATGAAACCCATATTGTCAGAGCATGAAGATGACATCTACAGCAATGAAGCTTTGTTTAATATTTTTCTAGGTAGAACGGTGGAAGATGTAGAGTCCTTCGCTGGCGAACGTGCTGAGATCGTTCGTCTTAAAGAGAGGTATGAAGAGAATCAAGATGAATCTCTTGCTAGAGAAATAGAAGAAAAATCTGAACGTTTGAGAAATGAAATGAGAGGAGGTGCTTCCGGGTCAGGTAGCACCGGTAGCATTGACTTTAGCTCCACTACCCCTGAGCAAAGATACTTATTGACCGAGGTGCAAAAGAAATTTGTGAGAAGAGGTGCTCAACTTTCTGAAGGCGATAAATCTAGATTAAAAGAAATTAACTCCAGACTGGCTTACCTATCTGTTCAATTTGGGGATAATGTACTTCAGGATATCAATGACTACAAATTGGTTATTACTGATAAAAACGATTTGTCAGGACTACCGGAGACTGTTGTAGAAGCAGCTAAAGAAAGAGCTAAGGATATGAAAATAAAGGGCTGGGTGTTTACACTATCTCCACCTAGTCTACAACCCTTCCTACAGTATGCCGATAATAGAGAGTTGAGACAAGAAATAATGGAAGCTCATCTTTCTAAAGGCAATAGTCATTCTGACAGAATGAATGGACCTATCCTCAAAGAAATGGTCGAGCTTAGACACGAAAAAGCCCAAATGCTCGGTTATAACACACATGCACATTACGTGTTGCAGGAAAGCATGGCCAAGACACCGGATCGTGTCATGGACCTATTGAATCAATTGTGGACACCTGCTCTTAAAATGGCGGAAGATGAAGCTAAAGCTATTCAAGAACTCATAGACAAAGAAGGTGGTAAATTTGATCTTCAGCCATGGGACTGGGCATATTACACTGAGAAAATCAGAAAGAAAAAATATGACTTAGACGCAGAGGCTCTTAGACCTTATTTTGAGCTTGATAACGTGATCAATGGCTTCTTCATGCTTTCTGACAGGCTTTGGGGTCTTAAGTTCACACCACTGAAAAACGTCCCTGTGTACCATGAAGATGTGAGAGCTTACGAAGTCACAGAAACCAATGGTGATCATATTGGTGTCATTTATATGGACTTCTTCCCTCGCAGTAGCAAGAGGGGTGGTGCCTGGATGAGTAGCTTCAGAAAGCAGAGTACGGATGAGCAAGGTAATCGTATAGCTCCGGTTATTACTATTGTTTGCAACTTCTCTCCACCATCCAAAAAAGAACCTTCATTGCTTACTTTGCGAGAAGTCGAGACTTTTTATCATGAAATGGGGCATGCACTGCACGGACTTCTATCCAACGTCAAATACCAGATGTTTGCCGGGACATCAGTTTCCAGAGACTTCGTAGAGCTGCCATCGCAATTGATGGAAAACTGGGTACTTGATGGCAGAATGGTTAAGCGCACAGCTAAGCACTACAAGACTGGAGAAACCATACCAAAGTCTCTTATTGATAAAGTCGAAGAGAGCAGACTATTTAACATGGGTTTCAAAACAGTAGAGTATTTGGCTGCCTCATATCTTGATATGAGATACCATAGCGAGCCTTCTTCCGTCGCAGCAGATCACGAAATGGTCGAGTTCATGACCCAGACAAGACTTAAGCTACCGTCTTACATACCGTTCAGATATAAGAGTACGTACTTTAATCACATTTTCGCCGGCGGTTATTCAGCAGGTTATTACAGCTACATCTGGTCAGAAGTTTTGGACGCTGACACCTTCGCTGCATTCGAGAAGACTGGCAATACTCTTGATAGAAATACGGCGCAGCGATTTAGAGAGATTATTTTAGAAAGAGGTGGTTCTGCCCCGGCAGATCAATTGTACTCCGAGTTTAGAGGAAGAGCAACACCGGCATTGGCACCGCTTCTCCAGAGGAGAGGCCTGCAGTAAGATAGGCGCACTTATAAGAGATACAAGCAGTTGATTTTACGCTTATGTGTAGTCAGCTGCTTTTTTATTATGGCGTGTCCCTACGGGCCGGGCTATTCGCTTGTATTCCTGACTGTCTCATGGGCAGTCATTATGTATCTGGTGGCTTCCTCCGGTCGCCCCCACCTACATATTCCTGCTTGCCATTCGTCAGCCACTCATATCACTTCTATCCCTCACGCAGAATATAGTATCTAGCTGCAAGTTTCAAGCTGCAAGCTGCTAGTTAGGTGTATTTTGTTTTCGCCTTCGTTTGGCATTCGCCTCACTTCGGCTGTTTATGCAAACGGTCGGCTATCGCCTCCGTTTGCTGTTTACGCTATGAGCACTCCGTGCTCTCCGCTGTTTAGGCTTGAAGTAGGCTGTAGGCTTTCAAGTTTTATTTACATAATACAAT
>SLDF01000420.1 GCA_007125435.1 Saprospiraceae bacterium | reverse complement strand
CATATGCATTAATCTTAATATGATCAGATCGCTCGTATTCAAGTTATATTTCATACGAAAAACCATTTAACCCCCACATGGTAAGAATGGTATTGTTGGTATTATATCGTTTGGGATTACCCTCGGATCATCCACCCCCATTGTACAGTGTATGGAATGACCCGGGGCTGTCACAAGCTTGCTTGTAGGTCATAGGGCATGATATTTGCTTTCAGCTGTCATTGCTGATACAAAAGCATAAATGGTAATCATAGGTTAAAATGGGGTGACTATTGTTCATTCAAGCTAAGGCACTGACGATTTCTTTCACCAGGCCGGGGCCTTTGTAGACAAGACCGGTGTATATCTGAACGGCATTTGCACCATCATTGATCCTTGCTTTGGCATCAGCACCAGACATAATACCACCAACGCCAATTACAGTTTTGTCAGGACCAATATTCCTTCTTATCTGCTGCATTATATTGGAAGAAAAAGATTTCAATGGTGCTCCACTCAGTCCACCATTGCCGATCTTATCCAAGTCCGTCTGACTGGAGCTCAAGCCAGAACGATCAATAGTAGTATTGGTAGCGACTATGCCATCAATATTGCAAGTGCTTACTAAGTCAGAGATGTCTTCAATTTGCTCAGGTGATACATCGGGGGCTATTTTAAGTAAGATCGGCTTAGTCTCTCCCTTATGGTTGAGGGTCTGAAGCTCTGAAAGTATTTTGCTCAGAGGTTCTTTATCCTGGAGCGCTCTTAATCCGGGTGTATTAGGGCTACTGACATTGACCACAAAATAATCCACGAGATCCCTAATGGCTTCAAAGCACTTCACATAATCCCGAAAAGCTTCTTCATTAGGTGTATCCTTATTTTTGCCAATATTGCCTCCAAGGACAAAACTTCGGTCACCATAGGCCTGGAGTCTGGAGCGCAATGCTTCTACGCCATCATTATTAAATCCCATCCTGTTGATCAATGCCTGATCTTTTTTGAGTCTGAATAGTCGCGGCTTAGGGTTGCCTACTTGTGGCCTGGGCGTCACAGTCCCTATCTCAATGAAGCCAAAGCCTAGTCGAGCCATAATATCCATATACTTGCCATCTTTATCAAAGCCGGCTGCCAGACCGACCTTATTAGGAAAATCTAAGCCCATAATCCTTGTAGCTTGTAAATTTCCGGGATTTAAAGATGACTGAATTACATTGGAGAGTAAGGGTATAGAAAAACCAAATCTCGCCATAGCTATAGTCAGATGATGGGCTCTCTCAGGTTCTATCTGAAACATTAGGGGCTTTAGCAAGGTGTTGTATAAGATCATAAGTTACTCTTCCGGTTTCAGCTTAAATTCTTCTACCAATTTTTTTACAAGGGGATTCTTTTGTACGAGAAAGTCGTATTTCTGAGCTATGGTTTGTGGCTTTACGGGTCCTGTATCTTCAGGTACCATAGAAGGGTCTACTTCCACTATTAAAGACATATCATCCGCATTGAGTTTTTCCCGTATGAAGCTGGACAGGTCACTTTCTTGCTTGATCATATTCTTACCCACCAAGGTGCCCACCAAAACGGTCACCGTATTATCTTGGCAAGTTATACTGGCTGACTCCATTACGTTTTTCAAGGATGGTGAGGGCGTATCATCTGCATATTCCTGCCAAACTTGTAACAGGTTGTCCAAATTGAGCAAATTCTCTTTCTCTGCTTGCTCTGCTGCTTCTTCCTCTACTGCTTTGACTATATCTTCTGTATTTTTCAATGCAGGCCCAATGATTAGACTTTTCTTTTTGGGGGATTTGGGTGTAGGTACAGTTTTATCTGTTTCTTCGCTTGAGGGAGTGTATGTTTTTTCATCAGTACGCTCCTCAGGTAGATCGTTGGGTTTCGCTTCTTCTTCTTGCTTATGAGGAGGGTTAATCTTTTTTTCCGGCTCTTCCTTTTGGCGTTCTTCTTGTTGACCTTTGGTGGGGATCTGGTCTAGGTCATTTTTTTTTTGACCTCCGTTTTCAACGAGAGGATTAGCTTTTATGACCTTCTGTATATATGTCAATTTTATGAGATGTATCTCTAGGTGTAGCCTTTTATTTGCGGCCATCTTATAGTGTACATCACATTGATTTAATAAATCCAGTGCAGAGACCAAAAAAGACTTAGAACATAAATAAGCTTGATCGATATATCTGTCTTTAAGATCATCACTGATCTCGAGTAGGTGGATGGTTTTCTGATCTTTAGCAACTAATAGGTTTCTGACGTGCTCAGCAAGACCGAGCATGAAAACATTGGGTTCAAACCCTCTCTTCACGACATCATCGAATACATTCAGTACTAAAGCGCCATCTTGCATAAGCATGGCATCAATAACCTGCAGATAGATGTCGTAATCCAGAATATTCAACTGCTTAATGACAGCTTGATACGTCAACTTACCTTCTGTACCACTGGCTAATCTATCAAATAAGGACAAGGCATCCCTCAAAGCCCCATCTGCCTTCTCAGCTATCACATGCAAGGCGAGGTTTTCTGCTTCGATCTGCTCTTGATTGGCAATGTTGCTGAGGTGATCAGCTATATCTTTTATAGATATCCTCTTGAAATCATAAATCTGACATCGAGAAAGTATTGTGGGTAGTATCTTATGCTTTTCTGTTGTCGCCAATATAAATATTGCATATGGTGGTGGCTCCTCCAATGTTTTCAAGAAAGCATTAAATGCCGACTGAGAAAGCATATGCACCTCATCGATGATGAATACTTTATACTTACCACTTTGAGGAGGTATCCTGACCTGCTCTACGAGTGATCTGATGTTTTCAACAGAATTATTGGAGGCCGCATCAAGCTCTGATATGTTAAATGATGCATTATTCTGAAAGGCAGTACACGAACTGCATTCTCCACATGGTTCAAAATCAGCTGTCTTGTTTTGACAATTAATGACTTTTGCCAGGATGCGCGCACAGGTCGTCTTTCCCACACCCCTGGGACCACAGAATAAAAAAGCATGAGCCAATTGCTCTGACTTCAGTGCATTTTTTAAAGTCTGTGAAACATGCTCCTGACCCACTACTTCGTCAAACCGCCTTGGTCTGTACTTTCTCGCTGATACTATAAAGTCTCCCATTATTATTTTAAAATGGTCTGGTCTATTTTGTAAACATAAAATACGAATGAACTTAAGCTACTGCTTTAGAAACATCTTTGTAAAACTATCCTCACTTCCTATCCCCTGTAATATGTATGAGCCCTGAGGCAGCTTATTGATGTTTAGCTCTGTCAATTCAGTCACACTATCTATCCTATGCGATATTAACATTTTACCTGAAAGGTCTAAAATATTAAATTGCATTTGCCCTCTAGCCCCTTCCAATCGCACAAATAAAATATCGTTTGCCGGATTAGGAAATATCTGCACTTCATCTTGCAATTCATCCTCCGATACTGAACTCACGAAGTCTTCATCAGTCCTAATGATAAAAGTTTGATTGTCTATAAATCCACCTAAATCATGATAAACGACAAATGTAAAACTATCTAATTCATTTTCAATATCATCATGGTAATAGTTAATAGCGTTTCTGTTGATCTCATCTTGTGAAAATATATCTCCGATACCTAAAGGCTCAGGGACTTCCCAATGAAATCGTTGACGGTTCAGTGTTCCATGTCTAGGCAATGAAGTCAACCTGTAGAATATTTCGTCTGCTGCTTTGACATTATCTGTAGTTTCAAGCAGTGTTCTTCCCAAAAACCGTGTTGAGCCCGGTCTCAATACCATCGTATCTTTAACAATCGTCTGTGGAATACTTGCCGGAGAATCAGAGCATATTCTTAATCCCCATCCAAAAAACTCACCTCCTCCACCTGACACTACATCCCTTATCCTCAATCGCCAATTACCTAAAGCATTACTTCCGGCAATTTCACTCAATGGAGTTACAGGACGGAATTGCACATCTTCCTGATCAGGAGGACATTGAAATGGCACTCCACCATCAGAAAAATTCATATGGAAGTCTCCATTATATGTCGCACAGCTCCTTCCCAGAAGTCTTTGCTCTGCACTATTTGGAGGAAAAATCCAAAAGTCCATATCGTTAAAGGACTGATGAGTACCCGTAATATCGAACACTTCAACAGAAGCGACCTCGCCTTCGAGTTCGACATCAATATCTGAAAATATGGTGGGTGTGCCGGCTACAGATATGATGAGATTCTCCTCTTTTTCCCAAGTAGTACAAGAGAAAATAGGCGTCTGAAAAACAAAGATTGGTTCACTTGCGGTTAGTCCACACTCATTCCCAGCCTCAATCTCCCAATAGTATAGTTTGCTTGGCTCGAAATTCACACCGGTATTTATGGTGTTTGAAGTCACACCAGTAGCACTAAAAAGAGGAGAGGCCCTATCGATATCTCCATCTCCGTCATACAGATAAAAATTGTAAAAATCAGCAAAATCTACATCTTCCCACTCAAAATCTATCGGCCCCTGTACAGCTACATCACCTGACGCCGGATTTACAGGACTTGAAAAGCCTGTTATGACATTTTGCAGTCTCAGAAGTAGAGGGTATCTAATGGTGTCCCCTAATTCGTCCGAAATAGCTAAAATATCAACATCTATAATACCAGGTCCATCAAGGCGTTCAACCTCTATTCTTATATTCGCTGGCTCACCAACCATAACTACCTCTTCTTCAAAAACAAACGTAACTCCTGAAGGTAATACATCAGCATCTACATCAAATTTCACCTCCCCTTCATAACCTAATATCGGAATAGTTTCAAATTGAACAGATAATTCATCCGGGGCGCATAGTCTCTCAGTGAGCAAATCTGTACTTATTGTAAAGGTCGCTGTATCTGGAGCTACCAATGAAAATGCGCCCTCATTAACATTTAGAAAGATATGATCAGCTGCTTTTACCATAATGCGGGCATTATTAGCAGGCTCAGCTGGTAGCATGACAATGTGCTGTCCGTTATTTGCCACTCCAAGTGCCAAAGTATCTGTGAATGACAATCCATTATTTCTGGAGTATAAAATATCAACTAGAGCACAATTGACGGGTGCCTGGTCAGTATTAGCAACATCCCACTGCACGGCATAGGGTGTCTGCGTGCGCATTGTCTCACCTTCCTGAGGAGCAGTCACCAAAAATGGACCTGCGTCTTCTGTCGAGGATAAAGATAAGGTTTCCCAACTTGTTCCTCCTGCCTCCTCATTTTGATCACGAGCCGTCAATCTGAAAGTAACTGGTCTGGTTATTGATGGCAGTACTTCTCTATTTGAGGTCTGATTGTTAATGATATCTTGAAAACGCGGAAGAAATCGGTTGCCTCTTGCCTGCGGAATTTGCGATATGAATAAAGGTGCTGTACCTTGAGGCTGTCCGATAACAGACTCCGGCCCTAAATCAAATTGTTCCCAGCTGAAAATGACATCGTCCCCTTCATTGTCTACAGCCGACCCTTTGATCTCAAATGGTGTTTGGATGGGCAGGACTAGATCCTGCTCTGTCTCTATAGTAATGATCGGCTCCGTATTTCCCGTCTCAATAATATTGGCACAAGTCGAACCTGTACCTTCAGTCGAAAACAATTTAACCTCCTCCAGAGAAGCTACATGAAAGTAAAAATCGGTATTTTGCTGAAGGTTTTGAGAGCCACACAGACCTGCATATGCCATTATTGTCGTACCGCTTGCCGGTTCAAATGCATTGCCCGGAGCCTCATTCTCTCCGTTACAAAAGTTAAAGGTATGATTTGCATTAAACTGATGCCCTACCTCATGACATACATAGACAACATCAAAAAAATCACCAACTGGATTGGGCAAACCTGTCGC
This sequence comes from Saprospiraceae bacterium, assembly GCA_007125435.1. Lineage (GTDB taxonomy): Bacteria > Bacteroidota > Bacteroidia > Chitinophagales > Saprospiraceae > SLDF01. Next base: position 21,486 of record SLDF01000420.1, on the reverse strand, counting down.
ACCTCTAGCTTTGTTAGAAGTACAAACTGAGCCAAGCTGTGCCAGTCCTCCACCAAATGTTCCCAATACATGACCAATATCAAAGTTATCGTTACCTATAATAGAATTGAGTGTCGTTCTATTCTGATTAAGCATATTGCTCAGGTTATTATTCGTGTAAGGATCTGACTGAGGGTCTAAAAAGATCACTTCATCATTATTTTCTATCAAATCCAATCGAATCGCATGTTCTATCTCGTAAATGGTATTCACTCTATTGACAGTGGTGACAATAGCTGCCAATGCCGACTCTACAGTCCCTCCATGAAATGTGGCGTACTCCCCTGTACAGGCTACAGCCAGTCTATATGTTTTAAGGTCTACAGGGGTAGTGGCACTCTTAAGCCCCATAACCGACGGACCTCTTTTGGCCTCAGGCAATATAGATTTATCTAAGATTTCATCATCTACTTCACATGAAAACTTTCTACTCTCATCTGCTATCAATGACTTTGCAAAATAACTCATGTATAACGCTTCGTCACCTTCGACGGCGGGGTCAATCAATATGTATGTGTCCCCGGTATGAATAGTAGCGTGAAAACCATGTATGTTAAAACCGGCCCTCCCCCTGTAGGATCCCGACCTGATTTTGTATGTCCTCATATTGGGATATTTTTTCGCCAGACCATCTGCCATGATCGGATCGTATATAAACTCGAAAGACAGATATGAGCCATCAGGCATAGGCAAGTCCATCTCAAACCGCTCTGACTTCAAGCTGTTTTCAAAATTAAATGGGTCTGAGAGGTTCACGATAAAAGCCTCTTCTACATTAAACCTAAGCTCCTCTTTGCTTACCTCACTTTTATACTCAGCAAACTGAGCTGTCAACGAAAAGGTGAAACATACGCTTATGATTAAAGCTCCGATAAATTTACTTCTTAACATATGAGAATTCGATTGATGAGTTAAAACTACCTGCCAAAAATACAAAAATTAAGTAATCCACCACGAGTAATTTTAATTCCTTAACTAAATAAAACCTAAAACCCGCTTTACAGGCTTATGATGGGTGAGGTCTTATTTTCTGAAAAGAAATTATAAGCCATTTTATATGATTGCAATCTTTTTTTTGCTTTGGGCATCACCCCGCTCCTGGCGTCGCGCGGTCGTTACGTTACGTGGCGCGCTATTCGCTTGGCCTCGATTACGCTATCGCTCCATCGAGTCTGGCTTCGCTACCGCTTCGCCACCACTTCACATCACTGATGCAGCGTATGTGTAAAAACAACATCGGAGATATACCCCGTATTTTATCCACGTTAACCTGAATGACATGTAAAAAACGCCTATTTCCTGAGTAAATTCTTGTTTGTGTTTTTTCTACAGCCTCGCATCAGAATTACAGAGCGAGTATGCCCGTTTGCGCCATGACGACAACAGGAGGAGGCTGATGTACGGGGAGACAAGAAAAAAAGCTAATATTAAAGGTGTATCCTTGGCTCATAATACATTGTTTTTACACATTTGATATATGTATATAATAAATATCTCCTACATTTGTACATTATTCAAGAGTAGACTGACTCATAGTAATGAAAAGGTCAGTTGCGAGTCTTTAAGCTTTTTTTTGACAACAAAGGCCAATTAAAAATAAAGGGGCGCAAGAATATCTTCAGTGTCAGCACTTTTGCGACATCTCACGTAAATAATATTTTGACAGATGAAAAATGGTGGTAATTATTGTTTGGTGTTTTTACTCATGATCTTTGCAGTGCATGTTTCCGGGCAACAAGAGATCAGATACATAAAGGGCGGTATTTCTGATGCCAAATCTATGGCGATGAAGGAAGGGAAGCTTTACATGGCCGTGTTTTATACGGATTGGTGCCTGCCGTGCAAGTGGATGGATGAAAACACATTTGCATCGACCGATGTCATTAATTTTGTGAGTGATTATTATGTCGCTGTTAAAGTGAATATAGACGACCTAGATGGCCACAATGCCAGACAGCAATACAATGTAGAATTTTTGCCCACCGTGCTCATTTTTGATCAGGGTGGTGACGTCATAGAGCGCTATGAAGAGTCCATATCGGCAAAAAAGCTCCTTGAGGGTTTAGAAAAACACCGGTTCAATCTGGAAAATAGGAGAATAAGATTAAGCTCTACACCTCCACCCGCAGTGAGACTAAGCGACAGGCCGACACAAGCTCCCTCTGCAAATGTAGAAGACACAAAAAAGGAAACTGCCGTCGAAAAGACTCCAGCCCAATCACCGGAACCTAAAAAGTCTTCACCGCAACCTAGCATGGAATCTCAAACTGAACCTCAAAGAGACACCAAAGAAGTACAAAAGCCTGCAGAAAAACCAACACCTCCAAGACCCGTAGAAAAGCCAGCAGACTCTACTCCAAAGGAAACGCCTACTAAAGAGACGCCTGCACCAGCGGCAGCAAAAACTCAGGATCGTCCAGCTACAAAAGAAACCACTACACCCCCTCCATCAAGACCTAGACCGGCAGCGGATGCTTCACAGTACTATTCAGTACAGGTAGGTACGTTTTCTAGATTTGAAAATGCAGATAGACTGAGGGATGAATACCGGGAGATATATGGCGAAGGTGTCCATATAAAAATAGATGTGGAAGGTGGGCAGACTATATACAAAGTCATGATCGGCAGGTATGCCCGGTACGAGGACGCGGAGCCTCTACTTTCACTTCTAAAAGATCAGGGGACAGACGGCTTTATCAAATCCGTATCATTAGACTAAATCAATTATGGCAACACTTCTACTGACCAATATCGGTAAGCTTATACAGACAAGACAAACAACAGAAAATCCGCTTTCAGGTGAAGATTTGAAGTCATTGCCTTCGCTTGATAATGCGTGGTTATTGATCGATCAGGACACCATCGAAGACTTTGGGTCGATGTCAACTGAAGTGCCCAGAGCCGATGAAGTATTGGATGTAAATGGAGATTGGGTTTTCCCGGGTTTTTGTGATTCACATACACACATCGTTTTTGCCGAAAGTAGAGAAAAAGAATTTGTGATGCGCCTTCAGGGCAAATCCTACGAAGAGATAGCCGCAGAAGGAGGAGGCATATTAAACTCAGCGAGAAAACTGAGGGAAACATCCGAAGATGACTTGTATATGTCGGCAATGGGACGTCTGGAAGAAGTCATCGGATATGGAACAGCAGCCATTGAAATCAAAAGTGGATATGGCTTGACATTTGACAGTGAAGTAAAAATGCTTCGAGTCATAAAGCGATTAAAAGATACTTATCCCGTAAGTGTAAAGGCAACCTTTCTGGGCGCTCACGCTATACCTACAGCGTACAAAGACAATCGACAGGATTACATCAAGTTGATCTGTGACGAAATGATACCATATGTAGCCGGTGAAGGGTTGGCAGACTATTGCGATGTATTCTGTGATCGGGGGTTCTTCACGCCACAGGAGACGGAATTTATCCTGGAGGCAGGTTGGAAACATGGTCTTAAACCAAAGATCCATGCCAATGAATTGGGTATAACAGGCGGTGTACAAGCTGGAGTCGCTCAAAATGCCATTTCTGTAGATCACCTGGAGGCCATGAGTCAAGTAGAAATAGATTTGTTAAAAGGCAGCAAGACATTACCCACCTTATTGCCATCAACATCCTTTTTCCTTGGTTTGCCGTATGCACAAGGGCGCAAAATGGCCGATGAAGGGCTTCCCATAGTTTTAGCATCAGATTACAATCCGGGTTCAACGCCTTCGGGTAAGATGTCTTTTGTATTATCTCTCGCTTGTCTAAAAATGAAACTACTTCCGGAAGAAGCCTTCAACGCAGCCACTATCAATGGTGCATTTGCTATGGAGGTTGAAAACGAATATGGGTCAATCACAAAAGGCAAGCGCGCTTCTATTTACCTGACAAAACCTATGAATGATTTGGCATTTGTACCGTATGCCTTTGGTTCAGATCTTATCCACACCATTATAATCGATGGCGAAGTTTGGGATAGAAAATAACAATATGTACCAACCTCGCACGTTCATATCGAGTTAATTTCGAGTGTCAGCTTTGTTGTAAATAATACGGTTTCTAGCTTGTATTTTCTTAATGTAGATACGCTGTTAACAGATTAAAGCTAAAATTCATATGAAACTGCATATCAAAAAAGCAATACCAAAGGTGGCACCTTGAAATATGCTTAATATAGGCAATCTATATGTCAATAATTTTTAATATAAAATCTATCTTTGCACCACTTAATAAAAAGTGATACGCTCAATATACACTACAATTTATGCTACGGAAAGTACTAATAATCATTATAGGATTCACTTCATTTTCTCTGACAGCACAGACACCGAAAACTATCAAATTAACATCTACAGCAGGAGCACTAAGAACCTGCACAGATCAAGACGCCGGCACCTGGACAAGGGGTACATTTACAGGTGAAAGTAATGATACAGATGACAGGATTATTTATCTATGTGCTGATGACAACCTTCAATTGATTGGTAATCTTGACTTTGACCTTAGTGGAGATCCGGAGCCCGGTACAGAGCCAGGCATTGGTTATGCATTTTATGATTGCCCGCCAACGGAAGCAGGTCCGGGATTAGATGCGATTTTGAATGACCCATGTCTCACAGTAGATCCACCTCCGGCAGGTGGACTATATACAGCAAGAGGAAGCAGCAATGGAGATATCCTATTGGAGAATAATGGTTTTCTCCAAAACCTATTTGGTGGAGGACAGCCGGTTCAACTTTGGTTTGCGCCTATCACTATAGATGATTTTGCTGATAATGCCTTTGAGGGAACACCCCCGGGAACGTGCACTGTTGTAAATACAGATGCGGACTTCAGTGTTGTTTACCTTAATGCACTAAATGTTCAAAACCTAAATGGACAAACGCCGGATGCCCTTAATGGATCATTTCAAATCATAGGTGGCCTACCGGAATTTGATGGTTCGCTTTACGACAATGTGCGTATTGAATTAATTGATGACCCCAACATAACGGGAACAATATCAAATGGACCTAATTTTAGTCATGAAGATGCCGTTATTTTTTCTGTGCCACAAGCAGGTGATTATAGAATTACAGCATCAGACGGCAAATCTTGTCCCCTTGATTTTACATTTTCAATGCCTCGTAACACGGTGGAGATAGCAGTGTCCGATCCTATAGACGTTGCTATTGGAGAGCCATTTTGCATGGAGGTATCGATGGCTAATCTTATAGACTCTGAAACCTTTCAATTTTCTGTTAATTGGAATCCATCAATACTGCAATTTACAGGAGTCAATGTTGTCTCTCCAAATCCAGTACCGGGATTTGATGCCAACTCAATAGGTACAACGAATTCCGAGACTACAGGAACCTTATCCGTATTATGGTTTGCAAACAATCCGGATAATCCTGCAAATATCATCGATGAGACCGTCATTTTTGAAGTGTGTTTTATCGCTATAGGTGAGCCTGGAAGCACGAGTTACGTGGATATCACAGGCCGACCGACAGAGATTGAAGTCATCAGTGGTGACAACATTGCAGATGTGTCCGTTACGAATAGCACAGTCACTATTGTAAATCCTACTAATCTTACAGCATTCGGCAGATCATGCAGTACAACGACAGATGATGGATCAGTATCCTTCACTATTTATGGAGGGACTGAACCATACCAATACACATTAGAAGGTGGAGGAATACCTGACAGAACAGGCACGGTCAACTCCTCCGGAGAAGTGACCGTAGAAGATAATTTACCACCGGGCACCTATACAGTCACTATTTTAGATAATGCCGGAGGAGGAACCATCTTGACCATTACAGTTGAAAATGCAATACGCATATTTGCCACACCAATTATTGAACAGCCAGTTCGGTGTTTTGAACCCCCACTTAATAGAACAGGTCGGATAAGAGTTGATGTCGGTGGAGGTGCAGAGCCCTACCAGTATGAATGGTCGAATGGTATTTTTGGGAGAAACTTCATATCGAACTTGCCAGTAGGCAATTATTCTGTCACTGTAACAGACGCCAATGGATGTACTGACGTCGTATCTACCAGCCTTGGAGTGACTCCAATAACTATAGGGTTTGACGATATACAGCCGACATGTACAGGCATTAGCGATGGTGAACTGACAGCTCAGCCTTCTGGAGGGGCAGGTAGCTTCCAATATCTATGGGACAATTTTAATACCAATCAAACGCGGACCAATCTGGCTCCGGGTTGTTATACGGTGACTGTAGAAGATGCCTTAAACTGTGTAGCCGAGGCGACTTTCTGTCTTGAAGAAATAAAGACTTTAGAACTCGATATCGTTGAAACATCTCCATCGTGTGTAGGAGATACAGACGGCAGGATTGACGTCGAATTACAAGTTTCGGGTGGCCCTGCCAACCCGGTAACTTTCACATGGAATCCAGATGATGTCGGCGACCGAACAGATGGTGATTTCACAACCAGCTTATCGAACCTGGAACCGGGACTGTATATTGTTGAGGCAGTCGATACTGAAGGTTGTAACACATCAGCCGAAGTTCAACTGAGAGATCCACAGCCATTGAGAATCAACCTGGCGACCAGTATAGCCGCAGAGTGTATAGAAGGCGGTGAAGGGGGATCGATCACCTTACTTGCAAGTGGTGGTGTGGCCCCCAGAACATTTGAGTGGAACGATGGTGAGTTTACAGGTAATTCATTAACAGATGTACCGCCGGGTGAGTATACAGTAACGGTAACTGACGGTAATGGATGTACAGCAGACTCTGTTTTCTTTGTTGGACCATGGGTAACCTTTGAAATTGTGCCGGAATCTTGTACCGGCACAGAAGATGGTGCTATTTTTGCTGATGTTAATTTTGATGAAGACTTTACGGTCACCATAGTATGGAGTAATGGAGAGACCGGTAACAGCATTACAAACCTAAGTGCAGGTGACTATACCGTTACTGTGACAGGAACAAGTCCTAATATTCCTGAGCCATGTGTGCTTACCTTCGAAGTTAATATACCATTTGCAGAGCGTTTTACAGTAATAGAAGACCATACCCGACCAACTTGTCCGGGAGATAATGATGGAGTCATCAACTTGATAGTAGAGGGTGATCAGGGGCCGTTTACATTCTCCTGGAACCATACTACTGAAATGAGTCCTACACTTACCAATCAGGTCGCAGGCACCTATACTGTCAATATAAATGACCAAAGTGGATGTCCCGCCATGCCATATGAGATCACATTGGAACAACCGCCTTTCATCATGTTTTCATTTTCACAAATCCAAGGGGTATCATGCTCCAATACAGACTGTGATGGCAGTGCAGTATTGAATCTCAGTCAAGGCAGTGTGCCGGGAGGTTCATTTAATGTTTCTTGGGGAGATGGAAATGCTGAATTTGGCATAACGACTGTTACGCTTACAGACCTCTGCTTTGGGGATAATCCAGTATTTGCCACTGATGAAAATGGATGTAATGCAACAAGCAATGTACCGGTACCCGGCCCTGAGCCCATAGATATAGATTTTGACAATTCAGAAATAAATGATGTTTCTTGCTTTGGAGATACTGATGGCAATATAAACCTCCAGGCACAGGGAGGCACAGCGCCTTATCAATATGAGTGGCCCGGGCTTGGCGTTGCTGGACCATCAGTGAGCGATCTTGCTCCAGGCCTGTATGATGTCATTGTGACAGATGATAACGATTGTACATTTGAAACAGCTGTAGAAGTTGGAGAACCGGATTTATTAGTCTTGGTCATTGATACAGATAATACATTTAGTGTGAGCTGTGCAGGTGATAATGATGGACAGATCACGGTCATTCCTGTAGGCGGAAATGAAGGGCCGAGAATATACCAATGGTCGCCCTCTGTCTCGACAACTGAGGTAGCAACAGACCTAAGTCCTGGTGACTACAGCATATCGGTCACTGATAGCAGAGGTTGTATGGCCGAAGCCAATGCTGCCATCGAAGAGCCTACACCAATTGAAGCTGTGATACCAAGTCCGGATGAACCATTGTGCAATGGTTTTGAAACCTTAATCACTATCGAAAGTGCGAGTGGTGGCTCCGGGAGTAATTATACCTTTTCTGTCAATAATGGACCTACAGTTCCAGTTGGAAGCCCTTTCCCTACCCTTGCCGGTGAAGTATTTGTTTCCGTGTTTGATGATAGAGGCTGCTCATTTGATACAACATTTTTTATCAATGAGCCTCCACCACTTATAGTTGATCTGGGTCCGGATTTAGAAATGGACCTGGGAGATACCATTTCCTTATTTCCATTCATACAATCAGATAGTCCGATAGCAGATTTTGACTGGATGCCTGGAGAGAGTTTGTCATGCATAGACTGTGAGCAACCCAATGCCTTTCCTCTCAATACAACTGACTATTCTTTAGTAGTAACCGATGTCAACGGCTGTGTGGGCACTGATAGAGTTAATGTAAGGGTAATAAAACGTCGACTGGTGTATATACCGAATGCATTTTCTCCAAATAATGATGGATTGAATGATGTGTTTGAAGTCTATGCCGGCAGGGCCGTTACTGCCATTAACAGAATGGCTATTTATGATAGATGGGGCAATGTCATGTTTGAAAAAGACGATCTCCAGTTTGATGAATTTGGCTCTGAAGGTTGGGATGGGACAAGTAGAGGTCGAGATGCTCAGCCGGGTGTGTATATTTACACAATTGAAGTTGAGTTCTTAGATGGTGCCGTCTTATTGTATAGGGGTGATATTACGATTAGGAATTGACGGTTTAGAGCAAAGCTTTAGAAGATTAGGTTGACAATTTTCAGACGCTCAATAGCGATTTGACTTAAACAAGAGGAAGCTTATTCCCTAATAACTTGATTAAACCCGAAGCATGCAGTAGAGTCTCGTAATTCGGGTTTAATTTGTCTGGAGTATTTTCTTCAGCTCCTCAAGTTTTTCCTTGTGCTCACGTGCATTGTTGACCAACTCCTCACTTACGTTAAGCGCTATGACTTCTTGTATCTTATTTTCCATATCTGAGAGGTGCTGACTTTCATTAATGTGATCTTCATCTTGCTGGATAAACCAGCACGCCTCGATATAATTAAGAAGGGTCAAAGAGCGCTCCAGAGGCAGGCTATCACTATCCCTGATATCAAGTGCTTCTGAGTAGTAAAACAATGACTTTTCAAGATTGTCCGATAACACAGCTGCAGGATATTTTATGAGCGCATTAGCGTAGTGATTGCAGACCCGAGCATACTCATAAGGGTGAGAGGACTTGTCAAAAATGCTGAGGGCTTCCTTAAATGATGAAGACGATACAGCCGCCCATATACTTTTCTTTTTGGCTTCGTCCGGAACCTGAGCATAGATGATACCAAGCTTCTCCTGAATTTCGCCATAAATTACTGGAAAGTCCTCTTTGGAATAAAGCTTTGTGGCCTTTTGATAGGCTTCCATGGCCGGTTTATAAAACTGTGGATGGCCTTTCTGCGCCCAGGACAGTAATAGGTTTGCTTTTTTTAAGTGGGCTTCGTTAACAAACTCATCAAGATTTTCCTGTCCAAATATGGATATAGCTTTAGAGTAATAACCAAGTGACTCTGCAAAACTGTCTGTTATATTTGCAATTTGAGCAGCATCCATCAGACATAATGCCTGCATAACATGCTGTTCGTTCTTTTCGTAATAGACCAGACAGGACCATAGCCTATCCTTTAAGGTATTTAATTTGTCGAGATCATAAGGAGGAGATAAACTAAACAAATCTAACTTACACAGATTATAATCACATTCTGTGGTGGCTGCTTTTGACAGTTCTGAAGTATTGATGGCTGTAAGAAGCTGTCTAGCTTCATCTGCTCTATTTGTATCTAGTAAAAACGTAAAGTATTGAATACTGGACCACGCCTTGTACTCTTCATTGGGTGCTGAAGCGATGGACTCTTTGAAGTAATAATCTACCTTAGCCGGTTGCGTGTACGGCTCATCCGTAGAGTAGAGCCTCACAATAGCATTATTGTGCATGAGTCTGTAATCATCGTATTCCTGATATGTCTCCACTGCCAACTGACTGGGGTCTGCTGTCAAGCCGAGCTGTAACCTGCGTATGAAATCAACTTCAGCCAGTAAAGCTGAATGGTCTTTTAATAGCTCTAACCCTCTTTCAAAATTGCCTAGTTTTATATAGATCAATCCTAATAAAGTATTTTTACTCATCATGAGGGCCTCTGGAAGCAAGTAAGGAGGCAATTCATTAGCCCAATCAAGAGGTAGTTTTATGCCTTGTGAATCTACGATGATGCTAAGAGCCGATGACTTAGGCCTTATCTCCAGTAAATCAAAAATGGTCACCAACTCAATCAGGCGATGCTCTTCCTTGATCATCATTGTCAGCTCTTCGATTCTATCCTGTGTGGTATATATGTTTATCATAAAATTCGATTGACGACTAATTAACTATAGGTTGACTTTTAACACGTTAATTGCAGACTGAAACTCAAAGGTCAACTCTCTATCATCAGATGGTACATCCGGCCAATCTGCGAAAAACTCCTGAAGAGAAATAGACCGATCGCCTTCTATATTCTTAATTTTCACAAAGAGCAGGATTGCCTTGTGTAATTGCTTGAAGTCCTTGTCTGTATCAGGAGCAAGAAGTAATGTGTTTTTGTCTTTGTAATACACGGCATAGACCTGCCTGCAGTCTTTTATAAACTGATCCGCTAAAAAAGCCTTGATCAAAAGGTGCTGATTAAATAATTGTACAGGTGCATCCTCAATTGCTTTTTTGCTGCCAGGCGTAAACTTTCCGAAATTGAATACTCTTTCCATGATTTAACTAGCGTTTTGGTAAATATCATCAACAATAATATTGACTAGCCTTTCAGCAGCAGATTTGACTTCAACGCTCATTTCGACTTCAAGCTTAGTATTAGTAATGGCAATAAGGTAAACAGTAATATTATCTTCCGGGAAGTCATCATTCATGATTTTATTGGCATATGAAAGTGCTTGATCCCATTTCAAGCTATGCAAAAACACCATAGGGTCGTCCTGAATATTTGCCTTGACTTCGCTAGCAGGTAACTTAAATAAGGTGCCATCTGTATCATCAGAGTTAATAACGCCGTCAATAATAATAATCTGATCATGACCCTTCAAGCTGAATAAGACTTCAAAAGCGGAAGTGCCCATATCTAAAAGTGTAACATTAGGGTCTTCACCGATTTTGGTCTTTCTCAGTTCTTCAATAACATAACAGCCTACTGCATCGTCAGACCTTACCGGGTTACCAAAACCCATGATTGCTACTTTATTCATTTCTTCGTGGGTATAAATAGCAATAACGCAGAATACTCAAAGACTTGAGATTCTGCGTTATTGGATCGATTGTGTAAATCCTTACAATTTAAATTTACTAAGTTCTTCGCCCGATTTTCCATCGTGAGCATGGACTGTACAGACCAGACAACTGTCAAATGATCTTGCGACCATACCTACTTCTACCGGGTCGTGTGGATCTTCTATCTCAGTACCTTCCAGTGCAGCCTCTATTGGTCCCGGATTACCTTTAGCATCATTAGGGCCTACATTCCACGTGGTCGGAGCCATGACCTGATAGTTTTCAATGACACCGTTTTTAATCTCTACCCAGTGTGCGAGAGCACCTCTCGCAGCCTCTGTAGCACCCCAGCCTTTGCCATCTCTCTCTTCAGGCTTGATGTAAAACTCTCCATCCAGGTCAATTTGTCCTAGCCATTGGTTGACATATTCATAAAGCCTGGGCGCTTCGTGTAATCTTGCCAATGTTCTGGTAAATACACTAGGTCCAAGTTTGTCCATAATATCCAAAAATAGAGGATCTCTATTCTGATGTTCTAGGTTATCCGGATTACCTGCCGCTATTACCCTGGCTAATGGACCTGCTTCAGCTGCGTGTCCCATATATCGTGGTGCCTTAGACCAGCTGTATTTTCCTGAGAAGTCTGATTCTTCTAAATTTTGTGAAGCTACAGGCGTTGGAATAGGCTCATCCCATGGGTGAGCCGGATCTACATCCTTATACCATGCATGATCGACATGCTCCTGGATATCTAGATGATTCAGCGCATGAAACTTCTTGCCATCATAAAAAGCACCTGGTGAAATCACAGCATTGTTTCTCGCCTCAATCGTAGGATTATTGTACATATCTTTGTGTAGGTAAGTACCATATGCGACAAACTTACCTACGCCCTGACCAAATTTGTCAAGTCCAAATTCAAGACCGGCCCGAATGAATAGTCCCAGATCACTATTTCTCTGGCTTTCATTTTCATTTACCCATTCCATGAGATCATCCCATGACTTCACTTGTAAGTATCTTTCAATAGAGCAGCCCAGTAGGGTCGTTTCCAGCCATCTGTTTCTAAAGTGATTGAGGATAGCATGAGCTCTAGTGATGTCTTTGAGTGTAGGAGCACACATAACACCACCGGGTACCATGTAAGAAGAGTGCGGCCATTGTCCTCCAAAAATAGCATAAATCTCTACAGGTAAAGCAGAAGCCGTCAGACCTGTTTGGAAAGAGGTACCAACATAAGCAGCCCACCTTTTGGTTACTTCTTCATAGAGCGGTTTATTGGCAAACTTTTTATTGGCCATATCTGTAGCGAAAATGGCATAATACCACCTTGGAATACTTTGTATGGTCTCACACGCCTGACCAATAGCCCGTAATAGCAGAGCATTAGGCGTAAGTGTTGTTTTCCAAATGGTATCCAGAGCAGAAGAAGCGCAGTACAAATGTGAACCACCGCAAATTCCACAAATCCTCGGCGTTACAATTAATCCTGACTGAGGATCCTTGCCGGCCATGATCTGCTCAAACCCACGGAACATAGCCGCCTGTGTATGGGCTCTTGTGACAACGCCATCTTCCATATATACCTTGACATCGAGGTCACCTTCGACTCGACCAACGGGGGAAATATTTAATTCTTTATATTGTGACATGATTTTTTTATTTAGTGTGTACTTAATTATTTTGAAGATTCGAATTGAGGTCGCGTACCTACTACTGCTTTGTCTACGACCCCCATGGCCTTTTCAAATCCGGCACGAGCATAGTAGCCTACTTTAGAGTGACCGGACGGCACTGACTTTGGGAGAAACCCCAGATACTTCATCGTCTTAAAGACACTCCCCTTTACAAGGTCATTGTGCGGAAATCCAGGCTCTGTGCAACCCAGACAAGGGTGGTTTGCACGCGTTTTACTGGACTGTCTATTCCACAATATTCTATTACAACTTGCTCTGGTCATAGGTCCTCTGCAGCCAACTTCATAGAAAAGACAACCACCTCTTTTACCAAAGTGCCCATCCACTTTCTGAGCAAAACTTATAGCATTTGGACATCCGGTCTGCACAAAATCAGTGAAAAAAGTCTTTGGCCTGTGATATTCATCTAAAAGTACATCCCCTATCCTACCTGTAGCTATGGCGACAAGGATCTGAGTGATCCAGTCAGGGTGAGCAGGACAACCCGGAATATTGATAACAGGTAGACCGCCTTTAGACGTATAATTCTCTCCTAAAAACCCTCCCTTTTCTTTTTTGAGAAACTGCATACCTGTGCTTTCACTCGGGTTTGGCGGAACTGCAGGTATACCTCCCCAGGTCGCACAGTCTCCTATGGCTACAACATAACCCGCTATCTCTGAAAGTTCTTTTATCCATTCCTGCATTGGCCTTTCAGCAAAGTAATTCATCGTACCGGTGCCATTGGGACCTTGCACGATGGATCCCTCGTAGACGAGTATATCCAGTTGAGTCTTACCATCCTTAATACTGTGTAATAAATCAGTGACCTGATGACCTATTTCAAGTCCTATAGAAGGGTGCCATAGAATATTGACCCCAAAGTCAGTAACCAATTCTACGACGGTCGGTTCTTCTGCGTTTAGAAAAGACATGGTATTACCACTACATGCTCCCCCTTGCAGCCAAAGTACATTTGCCATTTTGTAAAGATTTGTTGAGCTAAAACATTAGTAAATAAAACACACATTCAGTCCATATAAATATGGGAATACTTGCGCTTGGGGCAAATATATGATAATAAAAATCAAATAGGAAGGATTTACTAACAAAATTTGAAAATAGTTTCTAATTATTAGAAATCTTTTTCTAATTCCATGCACTGTTATCTGATTGTCAACTAGATGACATACGAGCTATGAACTCTATTTTGCAGTATTACACCTTAGTGCTTTCTATTACTGATACATTTATTATAGAGACAAGACATGCAATTTTTACTTTCGACTTTTGGGGCATCACCCTCCACTTCATTCCGGGTCGCTTTTTAGAGTCTGAAAACAGCCATCTTTATGATCCCAAGTCTTGCTCTTTTGTGCAATATCTTCGAAAAAAAATACTTACGTAGCTTGGGCTATGCGCGTATTTTTTTTCTTCTATCTCACCCAAAATAGCTGCGACTTAGATCACAAAACGGCTATTTTCAGACTCGTTACAGGGCTCCCTGAACGGTCGGCCTCTGCTCCATTGTCATTACGCAGAGTCTAGCTCCTGACGTCGCTACCCTTTCACATCGCTGATGCAATCACAGGTATAGAACTAACATTATGAAGGCATGACACAAATATCATCTGAGGCTCTATTACATTTATACATGAGAGTTTGGGACTACTCTTGCCTTAAATCCTAAGTGGTCTTCATTAGGTCTATGCAATAATCGGGTAAATATAAACGACAAATTCTTCTTCACCGCGATCTGTCAGGTAAGGTGTCATCTGGCTCCATACCGCTTCTTTGAAGGTTTTCTCTTCTATTGATAAACCTCTGAGGATGCGCTGGGGCAACCAAAAAATAATGGACATCCAGATATTATTGGCAAGGAGTTCATTCATTTCTTCAGATTGGGGCACGAGCATACCTCTCTGAATATCAAAATCTATACGGCCTTTGATTTGCATCAACATTCTATTGATATAATGATGCCACTTTTTTATTATTTCCGGATAGTTGCGCTCTATCTCAAACATGTCAATAAAATAAAACTTGTACTTTTGAAAGAATAAATAGTACTGAGAAATGGTGTCATCTATTCCCTGAAAATTCTCTAAAAGAAGGTAATCTGAAAGAATGTCTGAGAACTCATCAAAAATATGGTCGTATACGTATTCGACAATAGCCTCTTTGTTTTTAAAATGGTAAGCTAGATTACCAACACTGATTTCACACTCATCAGCTATGTGCTGCAATCTCACATTAGCTATACCATGTTTATTAAACATTTTGACAGAAGCAGATAGTATTTTGGTTTTTGTTTTTGACATAATGACTTAATTGTATGAGACATCAAGGCTGTCTTCATCTATTGTAATTGTCCCTCTTTGGTCTTTAGCTGCTTGCCGCTTAAAGACCTGAGACATCAAAGCTGCTCTTTTAGGACAGCTGTTATGCGTGATTGATCTGATTATTAATTTGAACCTAGAACTGAAGTGGGCAAAAACCAACGAAATATGATAAGTACCTTTTCGCTTTTCTACCCTATCGATCACAGCTGTATCACTCAGCCACATTTCATCCTTAATAAAATCAAGATCTTGTTTTGCCGCATGAACACTATCCTTTAATGAAATATCATTAATGGATTTCAACAACCATTTATAGGTATCATAATCTATATATAATTTACGCTTCACGTTTGTAAATTTTTCTCAGTGCAAGCATTTGTTCGTATTCATTCTGGCCCTGTTGAGTAAATAAAGGTAGTAAAAATTGCCACATTATCCGCTTATATGCGGACACTTCTGTATTTTTTGTTCCAATTACTGCTTGCCTGTTTACCCAGCTTTCGCTCATCCAAAGCCATACTGAGGCGAAGTGATAATAATTCTCTTCATCTATAGAGCTTAGTAATGCCCCACGCGCTTTATTGAATGTCAACATTCCAATTATTTGCTGCTCTTGCCAGGATATGTGTTCTCTATACTGTACAGCAATTTCTTCATAGGCTCTTATCACCTCCAACGTATCCTGATAGAAAAAAATATACTTTTGCTGGAGCGCAAAGTTAGACTCTAAATACCTGTCAATATCCTCAAACAGGGGTAGAGCTCTAAATTCAGAAAGCAGCTGGATCTGATCGTTCTTCAAATTGGTCCATATGGCTGTCACCATATCATCCTTTGTGCGATAATGATAAGTGATATTTCCAAGGCTTATTATAGCTTCATCAGATATGTGCTGTAGTCTCACATTGACGAAGCCATGCTGATTGAACAAGCTCAGCGCTGTATCTAGTATTTTCTTCTTTGTCTGTTTGCTCGACATGAATGTGATTTATTTTATATCAACACCGGATATTAGCAACTCATTCCCCTGGATGACATTATTATTGGGCTTGCCACAGTGTGTACAAACAAATTTGTAATTTTCAATTTCACTCTCACTGTCACAATCCGAGCAATACACCTTGATAGGGAGTATTTGCATTAGCAATTGACAGTCTTTGTATTCCTGGCGCTCAGTGGCAACCACAGCCTCAAATGCATTTTCCATCAGTATGGGTTCGACATTTGCCAGGAGACCCACAGTGAGGTGTATGGTTTCGATTTTTTCCCTCTGTTCTTGATCGTAGACAGTATCTAATGAGCCAAATATATTTTTTACTAATGATATTTCGTGCATAATAGTATTATCCGTTTTTCTTTCTCTCTATTGTTTCCTTTATTCTTATAGCGCTTTGGTAGTCTTCTTTCTCGATGACTTTTTTCAAGAGGCTTTCCAACTCTTCCAAAGTATATGAGCTAAACGAAGTGCGCCTGTGTCCCGAAGGATAAATATCGTCCATACTACTTCTTTCGTCCATAATATGCCTCAGTATATAAATTGGGCATTGAGCTCTAAGCGCGACGGCAATGGCATCCGATGTTCTGCAGTCTACTTGTATAATGTCATTTTCTTTGGTCCTTATGTAAATATTGCTGTAGTAGACGTTATCTTCCACCTTGTAAATAACAATTTTTAAAACTTTGCCTTGCATTTGACTGATGACAGAAAGTAGCAAGTCATGGGTCAGCGGTCTCTTCATTTTGAGCTTCTCAATCACTATGCCTATAGAGAGGGCTTCTCCGTCACCTATCAGAAAAGACAGTCTCTTCTGTCGTGATTCGTCCTCGAGAACAAGCACAAATCGATCCTTGAACTCCTTACTAGGTGCCATTGCTATAATGAAAAGTTCACATAGTTCTTCTTCCATAAAATCTGGTTTTAATCCGCTTTAGACAATGCATCTTTTACATCAACGTCGTGAGGGATCATCACATCTTACTTCCCCCATCAATAGCCTGCGAACGTCACACACTTTTTTCGCATCAGTGATGTGGAAGGGGCCCGACCCGCATGGGAAGGGCGTCCGAAGGACCAAGCGAACAGCGCGCCCTGGAACGTAACGACCCCATCCCATACCCTGGTCAAAGGGGATGGGATGGGGTGATGCCCAAAGCAATCAAAAAACACGCTTTCACCCTCCATTATCTTTAATAAACCAACACAACTCATCAATGTCATCAAATGGGGCAATCACATCGCCAAGGTGGGATAACCTAAACAAGGCAGCGCCCTCCATCTCGATACAAAAGCCGGTCGATGTATATATGTACCGATCGTCCATTTTACCAATATCAACCTCAAGCGATTTGAGCTTTTTCGCAACGATGTCTACAGGTTTTATATCGCTCATGTCTTATTGAATTAGATTTTCGTAGACAATAAACACGCCCAATCCGATACATAGCAGTCCGCTTAATATGGCCAATGGCCTGGTAAAATACTTAGACCAGGATTTATCTTTCCAAAATGGGATGCTGAACAGGCCGCTGGCTACAAGCATACCGATGGTAGAGCCAATGCCAAAGACCAGCAAGAAAACCAAACCACTTGCCGCAGTGTCCATTGTACTCATAATGGCTAAAACAAGAATCCCACTGCCTGCCAGGCCGTGGATAAGGCCGACGCCATATGACACAGAATGTGAGTGTGTATGACTGCTGCCTCCATGCTGATGGGAAGCTAACTTAGTCAACCGCCAGGCGCCCAGGCCTATGAGCATAAAACCAACCACTGCCTCGAGGTATTGAAATGTCTCTTCGGCAATAAAAACTCGCCCTAATATCATAATAATGCCTATCAAAAATATAGTCGATGTATGTCCTAAGCCCCAGTATACACCATCTCTAGCTGCCTGAGCGAAGTTATTTCGTTTTGTGACTATACTACTAACGGCAATCAAGTGATCCGCTTCGAATGCATGAGCAAAACCAATCGTGGTCGCCGCCAGTAAAGACATATTTCCCAAATCCATACGCAGTCAATTATATCAATAAATCAAAAAATAGAATCCTGTGATTGCCGGTATCGGCCAATATTAAAAGTTTGTTGTCTTCATCTATACTCAGAGAAAACGGCCAATACAGGCTTTTTTCTGTACCGAAAACTGTATCGCTAAATTCGCTACTTGTATTAAAGTTAGGTTTTCCGATCAGATGATCAGCTTTGGGATTATGATGATCCGGAAAGGTATCAAAATGCAGTAATCTACTATTCCCTGTGTCGGCTACCAAGAAACCATCTTTATAAAAATGGCAGTCATAGCACCAGTTCAGCGTATGAGCATCCGGGAATAAACCGTATTGATTTTGTCCATTGCTTTCAAAGTCAGGCTGACCGATGATCGCATCCGCTTTTCGGTCGAGAGCTGTTTTCCAATTGTTCCAAAGCAGTACTCTGTAGTATTGGGTATCAGTGATGGCCATCTGCCCACTTTTACTGACTTTCACAGCGTAAGGCCATATGGCGTCTTCATGACTGTAGTCTCTATCATCAAAACCTGACTTACCTATAACATGATCTGCTTTTGCAAAGTTTGAAGTGGGAATGGTATTGTACACCAGTACCCTTCTATTACCGGTATCTGCAATGAATAGCTGTCCATCGTGGACAAAAACGCCATAGGGCCAATTCAATGTATTTGCCTGTGGAGGTTTACCGATACCATACACATTAGGCGCATTAGATAAAAAATCGGGCTGCCCAATGACTACATCAGCAGGTTGACCATTAGAGGTGGGGAAGCTGTGCCAAACTAAAACTCTATGGTTCCATGCATCTGCAACGACTAGATGATGTCCATCTGACCAAATTCCCGAAGGATAGTGGAGTGTCCCCTGAGAAACATTTCCACCGGCGTTTCTGCCGGTCACTACTGCGTCTTGCTGACCAAGGACCAAATCCGGCTCTTGCATGATCTGATTGGGCAGGGCATGCCAGATGAAAATCCGGTTTTGACCTGTATCTGTAACAATCAAATGCTTGCCATCATAGCAAATGCCCCGAGGCGCCAATAAGGGACTCAGCGGGTCTCCCTGAAAAGTGAGTCTCTCCGACGCGATTTGTTTCAACTTCACGCCTTCACCGGCATGTAGAGTTGCGCCTTTTTTCAAGGTGACATTCAAGCTTAACTTTTCTTTCTTATGGCTCATAACTTTTATTAACAGATTCTCGGTAATTGCTCACCAAGCAACATGTTGACAACTCTTTTTCCTCCAATGGCTGAATTTAAGACGACCTGGCGCGGATGCTTTTCTACGATTTCACCTATGATAGCTGCATGATTTCCATTTTCCCAGGCGCCTAGGTCAGCAATACACTGATCAGCAATCTCAGCTGAAACAAAAGCAACAAAGACACCCTCATTGGCCACATAAAGTGGATCAAGTCCTAATAGCTCACAAGCGCCAGACACATCCTCATCAATATGAATTTGAGACTGTTGAATTTCAACGCCTAAGTTGATGTCCCTTGCTACTTCATTGAGCACAGTTGCCACTCCTCCTCTTGTGGCATCTCTCAACAGGTGGATATCTTTACCATATTTTTGTATCAACTCAGGTACGATATGATTGAAATGGCAGGTATCACTCTCAATCGCTGATTCGAATTCTAGTCCTTCTCGAACACTCATGATGGCTATACCATGCCTGGCTAAGCCATTGCTTATAATAATCTTATCCCCGGGCTCTACCCTTTCTTTATCTATGACCGCACCTTCAAGCACAGTACCAATCCCACTGGTATTAATAAATATTTTATCGCCCTTGCCGCGCTCCACTACTTTGGTATCACCAGTGACAATTTGCACACCGGCGTGGTCCGCTGCAGCTCTGATACTGATGAGAATATCCCAAAACTCTACAACCGTCAGTCCTTCCTCTATTATAAATGCCAAAGATATGTGTTCGGCTTTAGCGCCACACATGTTGATATCGTTCACTGTTCCATTGACGGCTAATTCTCCGATGTTGCCACCGGGAAACTGTATAGGGGACACGACAAAGCTATCTGTGGTAAAAGCTAAAGGACCCGACTTGCGGTCTAAAATTGCACCATCATGTCTCTTATCTAGATAGGGATTGCTCAATATCTCAAAAACCCCTTTATCGAGAAGGTTATTGGTCAATAAGCCTCCACTGCCGTGTCCCAATGTGATGACTTCAAAATCAACCTGAGGAAGCGGGCAAGATGAGGTGATTATGCTTTTTAATTCTGAAAATTTCATTTAGATCATTTAATGCTCGTGTAATATATTCTCTTTTGGTGATGGTATATGATAATGATAGAAGACTTATCTGGCTAAAAGTCTTATCACGCTTCTATCCCATCCATCGCCTGGGAGAAGTGATAATACGCTGCACATGCCCCTTCACTACTTACCATAGGAGCGCCTAGAGGCTTCTGTGGTGTGCAGCCTTTGCCAAACTGCGGGCACTCATGAGGTTTTTTAATGCCCTTAAGCACTTCACCGGCGATACATTCCTCATTCTCCTTGACATTTTCTATCTGTATATCAAACTTTATATTGGCGTCAAATCCTCTAAATGCCTCTTTGATTACATAGCCACTCATAGGTATCTCACCGATACCGCGCCACTCTCTGTGATCTGTCTCAAAAACCTGCTCAATGACAGCTCTGGCATCAGGATTGCCCTCCTCTTTGACGACACGCTTGTATTGGTTCTCTAGCACTGCTTTTCCACTTTCTAGTTGCTCCACACACATTAAAATGCCTTGAAGCAAATCAACGGGCTCAAAACCTGTAACCACTACAGGTACATTATACTTGTCGACGATGGGGTAGTATTCGCTGATGCCCATAATGGTGCATACGTGTCCCGCAGCTAAAAAACCATCTATCTTAGCAATGGGGTCATTTACTACCGCTTCGATGGCAGGAGGCACTAAAACATGCGAAGCTAAAATAGAATAATTAGTTAGCCCCGCTCTGTGCGCATGTAAAACCGATAGGGCATTAGCCGGTGCCGTTGTCTCAAACCCTACAGCGAAAAATACGACTTCTTTATCTGGATTTTTCTCTGCTAATTGTACAGCCTCAAGTGGAGAGTAGAGGATTCTCACAT
>SLDF01000234.1 GCA_007125435.1 Saprospiraceae bacterium | reverse complement strand
GAGAGAATTAAAATTGAGGAGTACTTCAACAAAAACAAACCCAATGGCGATCTTAGTGCGCTAAGTGTAGCTGAACAGATTTATATCTATCAGGCTTATGTTTGGTACTACTACATATTACTTGATTTTGAAAATTGCTTTATTTACGCTAAGCGGTGGGTAGACTTGTTTGATAAAGACCCCCTGCTGCTTAGCAATGACCCTGATTTGTACCTGCGTGGATTCCATTACTTATTGACTTCTGCATATAATCTACAGGATGTAGATAATTATGAATCCTATTTACGGATTATTGATGATTACAGAAGTGAAAATTACAAACGCTTTAATTTTAATAGCAAAATTATATCTTTTCTCTATGTCCACATGGGGCGACTCAACTATCACTTTCTCAAAGGTACATTTGAGGAAGGTTTGATAGATATCCCCAGATCTATCAAAAGGCTGAAGAAGTATTCAGCACGTATGGATGCCCACAGAATTATGGTTTTCTACTACAAATTCTCGTGGATGTATCTAGCCGCAGGAAAACCGGATGAAGCTGTAGAATACCTCAATAGGATCATACAAATGGAAATCCAGAATCTGAGGGAAGACATGCAAGGCTACGCCAGGCTCATGTTTCTCATGGCGCACTATGATTTGGAAAATTATGATATCATGCCATATCTGATTAGCCAAGCCGATAGTTTTTTCAGCCGTATGCAATCTAAGAACAAAGTGCAAATCGCTATTCTAAAATATTTACAGGCTGTAAGTCAAGCGCCTCTGAGCACGCGAATTGAGATCTTCAAGACATTGAGAGGTGAATTGAAAATCCTTTCAGAGGATCGGTATGAAAAGCGCGCCTTTATCTATCTGGACATTATGGCGTGGCTAGATGCAAAAATCGAAAATAAATCGATCTCGCAAGTTGTTAAGGAGCGTATGTCATAGAAGTAGGTATCCGCAATTTATCAGAATGAATAATTGATAGCTAAATTAGGGTTGGTCATTTCTGAAAAATTGCCTCTGGCGAGATATGAGCCGGTGTCGGGATCCGGAAATGGGTTTTTAATTTTTACACCCATGTCAAATCTGATGATAAAATAATCAAACACCAACCGTAAGCCTAGCCCAGACCCCACAGCAAGCTCTTGTAAAAAGGTGTCAAATGTCAGATTAGCGCCGGGGCGATTAGGGTCGGGACGTAACATCCAAACATTGCCAACATCGAGAAAGGTAGCTAACTCCAGAGCCCAGATCACATTAAGTCTGTATTCTCCATTCATTTCAAATTTGAAATCACCCGTCTGAAATCTATCTTGTAAGCCTCTGGCTTCTCTATTAGGATCAAAAAAAGATCCTGGGCCAATTTCACGAAGCTCCCAGGCTCTCAAGCTGAGACCGCCACCAACGAAAAATTGCTTAACAAACGGAATTTCTTCAGAAGCCTCATAGGGTGTAGCGATGCCAACATTGAGCCTCAGTGCTGCTGATGACCTGTCATTGTATACTTTTGTATATCTGCCATCAATATCAAGCCTTATGTATTTAGCCAACTCTGCACCATCATTAAAGACGCGTTCGATAGGACGACCTAATATCAAGCCAGCAGTCGCTACTTCAAGACCGGAAACTTCCAAATTGGTAAGTAGCGCAAAGGTTTCATTTGATCTATTAGGTCTGCTGGTATAGCTGAAAGCTAATTCTCTGAATAGGAAGCCTGTGAAAAATTGGTTGTTAAGCGACCTCTCCAAAAATGGATTTTGGTTCAATATGTTCTCAACAAAGTTCTCTGTGAATGATGGTGTAAAGTAATTGATACCAATTTGATTAATAGTCCATCTTTTCCTTCCGTCAATATTCAACTCAAAGCCATAAACAGCATTTAGGGAGACGTAGTCATAAAATAAACGCTGAATAACAAAATCACTGCTCATCCCAATTCTCGTGAAAGCATCTTCTTGCAACTTATTGTAAAACTCAGGCCTGATGAGGTGATGATCCTTGTATCTGATCCGGCTCAGTAAAGAAAACAAGCCAGTAAAATCCGCAAAGCGAGGCAATTGTAAATCATCTTGGAGTCTAACATAGTAATTGTTTTCGTCTCTGCCACGTGATCGTTGTGCCAACTCAAGACCTCCACTGACACTAAAAGAGTTGCTCTCTGCGCCACCAAATAAATTTCGATTGCGAATACCAAGTCTCCCTGTAAATCCTAAAAACTGCTGATTAAACTGAGATAAGGTCGAGTTGTTGATATCTACGTCAGCTGTCAATCCAATTTTAGGACCTGGCGTTATGAAAATATTATAGTTTTGTATGGTGGAGTCTAAAGGGTCCGGCTCCGGTCTTATACTGACGAATTTGATAGCACCTAGTCTGCCTAGTCGTCTTATCGTCTTATTATAGTTTTCTCTAGAGTAAGATGTGCCACTTCTTAGAAATATGTTTTCATTAAGTGCCTTCTTCGTGATATTAAACTCTTCGTCCTCTGTGAGGAAATACAATCCGTCATATCTGTTTTCAATCAACTGGTCGAGTGGTACCTCAGGGTTGTAATCAGGAATTACCCTTACTTTACCGATTGTATATCTGGTGTGTGGTGAGCCATCCACTTTTGGAAGGATTTCAAATACTAATGAGACCTTATTATCAGTGCTATCGCCTTTAAGTGGTTCTATAAAATTAGAAAAGAAGTTGGCATAGCCTGCATTTTGCAATAGACTCGTCACTCTATTGACTTCCAATTCGTATAAACGCTGGTCTACAGCAGCTCCTACCTTCAAATGGCTGTTAGCTTTTCTTTCATTAACAAGACGTTGTATGGCCGTATCTCTGCTAACAAACTCTACTGACTCTATTATAAACTGGGCTTTTGGTAAAATCTTGTATGTGACATAGGCACTCTTATCTCTAAATTCATAGTCGTAATCTGTGACTGCGTTAAAATAGCCCCTCTGAATCATGTAGTTATTTAAGCTATTTTTGGTGGCCTTTGTTCTTTCTTCAGAGAAGTAGGCAGGTTCTTTACTTCGACTCATAAAATAACGTCCTAAAGAACTGGTGTCCTGCCTTTCTTTGTGCCAATAAAAATACCATGCAGCTCCAAGCTTTGATATTTCTTCTTGTTGTATAAGCTCTCTCAATTCATTTTCGACCTTCGCCCGCCTTGGTATTGGTGTGGTCGACTCTATAGTAATATCATTACCCCTGACAATGTATTCATCATCCGGTATATATTTGTTAATCTTACAGCTACTGCCTAATAAAAGTAGCAATAAAATCCCAAGATAGTAAATTGGTAATTTATCTTTACTCATCCGAATCAAAGGACTCTATTATGCAAAAACATCTTCTGTCTAATCATCAACTTAAAGTCTATGCCTCACTGAAACTCAAAAAATATAGACAAAAGTATAATAAATATCTTGTTGAGGGCGAAAAAATAGTAGAAGAACTCTTCCAATATAATCCACATATTTGTGAATCGATCATTATTAAGAATAGTACGGACTTTGTAAAGCCGTTCGCAGGATTTGGTGGCATGGTCTATACGGCAGATCAAAAATCTATGGAAAGGCTAAGTGCCCATAAAACGCCACCTAATATCATCGCCGTGGTCAATTTAGAGAATAGTAAAAGTCAATCTACTAATAAGTTAGCCAGGCAAAGCTTCTATATATATCTTTATGAAATGAATGATCCGGGTAATTTGGGAACCATACTGCGAACCGCAGAGTGGTTTGGCTTTGATGGCGTTATCTTATCTCAGAACTGTGTAGATCCCCTTAATCCAAAAGTCATTCAATCATCGATGGGCAGTATTTTTAGAACGCCAATCTTCCATATACATAGTGAAGAACTCATGTCTGATTACAGTGACTTTAACCTTATTGGTAGTACTGCTGATCCAGCATTAAGTACAGCAAAAATACCTGATGCACAATCAAATGACGGTTGTATACTTATCATTGGTAGTGAATCACATGGCATTCCCTTAAGCTTACAATCTAGAATATCAAATTGGATGCACATTCCAAATTACAATAAGGCTAAACACCCAGAGTCACTTAATGCCGCCATTTCTGCTGCTATACTTTGCTATTCGATTAGAAAGGAAAGCATTTAATATGCTTTAAAATTAATGTTAGTACTGCGGCATTTCTTACTAATCATGTAAATGCCTACTGATTACATGGGCAAATCCTATAATATAAATTATCTTCGCACCATAAATCGACGAATTATGACAGATGCTTCTAAATATGATCAGCGCGGCGTGTCAGCTGATAAATCTGATGTGCACAAGGCTATTAAAAATCTGGATAAAGGGTTATTTGATCTCGCGTTTTGCAAAATTCTTCCGGATATCGTAGGGCAAGATGAAACCTACTGTAATATAATGCATGCTGATACTGCTGGCACTAAGCCATCTCTTGCATATTTATATTGGAAGGAAACTGGTGATATGTCTGTCTGGCAAGGTATCGTCCAGGATGCACTTGTGATGAACCTAGACGATATGGCTTGTGTCGGTTGTGTAGATGATATCATTATATCTTCTACTATAGGCCGAAATAAGCATCTAATTCCGGGTGAAGTTATTACGGCATTAATCGAAGGATGTACTGCATTTATTGAAGAGATGCAGAGCCATGGGATATCTATCCACCTGTCTGGTGGCGAGACTGCTGATGTCGGTGATATAGTACGAACTTTAGATGTTGGTTATACTGCTTTTGCAAGGTTGAAGCGCAGGGATCTTATTGTCAACAATATTAAAGGCGGCGATGTCATTGTAGGGTTAGCATCATATGGTCAGTCTACTTATGAAGATAGATATAATGGAGGTATGGGTTCAAATGGACTGACCTCAGCGCGTCATGATGTATTCACGAAAGCGTATGCTGATAAGTATCCTGAAACCTACGATGGTCGCACTAATCGGGATTTGGTCTATTCCGGTAGTCGAAAGGTCACAGACACTATCGATATAGACGGTCAGAATATTACTGTTGGGCAGCTTGTTCTTTCTCCAACTCGAACGTATTTGCCTGTGTTGAAACAAATAATCGACCAATTTAGGCCACAGATCAATGGTATTATTCATTGCACAGGAGGCGCACAGACAAAAGTCAAGAAATTCATCAAGCAAAAGCAAGTTATAAAAGACAGTCTTTTCGAATTGCCACCCCTATTTCAATTGATCCAATCAGAAAGTCGTACAGAATGGCGCGAGATGTATCAAGTCTTTAATATGGGACACCGAATGGAGCTTTATGTGCCGGAGCAAATCGCTGAGGACATCATTTCAATATCAAAAGGATTTAATATTGATGCTAAGGTCATCGGCAGGGTAGAAGATGCCGATCAATCTTCTGTTGAAATACACTCATCTTACGGTCAATTTACCTATTGACAAAGTATTTCGACAGACAATAGTATTATTGACATCTGTTCATAAGACCAAAGTCTATGGGTTGGATAAGGTAACCGGTATGATTTGACCGTTCATTACTTTATGATTATTGAGAGCAAAATGACCAATAATTGCTGCCATGTCCTTGGGCTCTACAGGTGCTTGATAGCCCGGGAAAGCCTCATTAAGCATATTGGTATTTACTGCACCGAGGCAAAGACAATTACTGCTTATATTATAATCTTTTAATTCTTCGGCAAGACACTCTGTTAATATAGCTAAAGCACCTTTGGCAACGCTGTATGCCGATAATCCAGGAAACTTGCTACTGCCCTGATAGCCACCCATACTTCCTATATTTACAATATGAGCATGTTCGGAGGCTTTTAATTTTGACATTAACTGTTTGGTTAAGTCAACAATTGACAACAAGTTGATATCCAGTAGCTTATTCCAATCTGATTGGTCTAGTTTTTCAAATGGTTTGTTAACCAGATAACCGGCATTATTGATCAATATGTCAATACAATCCCAGCTATCTGTAGCTGCTAATAGTGATTTGTATTGTCTGTCGCATAGGTCCTGACTACACGAAATGATATCAACCGAATGCTCCTCAAAGCACTCTTGCTTCAGTTTTTCTAATAGTGCTTCATTTCTAGCTATAGCTATAATGCGATGTTCGGGAAATTGAGAAAAATATTTTACCAATTCGAACCCAATGCCCCGACTCGCCCCTGTTACTATGATATTCATATATTACTTTTTACTCTGCAAATAAACCACTCGCAGTATATTCTGAATCATTCATGAGCTTTTGCCCCATGACTTGTATTGCTTTTAGACCTTCTTTTCCAATATCTAAGCTGTAATCATTGACATATAAGTCAATGTGAGATTGCTGCACATCTTCTGACAGTTCTTGCGCATAGGTGCATATAAAATCTTTGGATGATTCCGGGTTAGCCTGCGCATATTCAATACTTTCTCTGATCAATTGATCGATCTGTCGTACATCCTGGATAGATATATCGCGACGCGCAGCTATACACCCTAGAGGAATCGGAGCCCCTGTTTCTTTCTCCCAGACCTCGCCCAAGTCACTCCATTTCATCAATCCCTTTTCTTTATAAGTAAAGCGACTTTCATGGATGATTACACCTAGGTCATATTGATTTCGGAGCACAGCATCCTCAATATCAGAAAACAACACCTCGTGTTTATTATTCGCCTCGGGGTAAGCGAATTGCAATAAAAAATGCGCTGTTGTCATTTTTCCGGGTATCGCAATTTTGAGTTTATGGATTGATGTTAGATTCACTTCACCTTTACCTATGAGTAGTGGACCACAGCCCTTACCTAGAGCGCCTCCTGACCTTAAAAGATAATACTGTCTGGTGACATTAAAAAAGGCTCTGTAGCTCATTTTTGTCAGATTCAACTCGCCGCACATAGCCATTGTATTCAGCTCCTCTACATCTTTGAATACTGGTTCGAAGACATAGCCTTTGGTATCAATTTTCCTGTTGATCAAAGCGTCGAATATAAAGGTGTCATTAGGACAAGGTGATATACCTATCTTGAGGTGCATAGACTTATGGTTATTTCAATACAATGGCATACTTTAATAATTGTTTATCTTGTTCCAGGAGGTATATGCTACAATATCAAGGCAAATGGTTGAGCAGGTAGTCATTTAGGGCTGAGATCGCTTTATCAATTTCCCATTTATCGCGTGCTCTGGGTTCTACGTAGTTTGATATGGCTCTTATTTGGACAAAGGGTACTTTCATTAATGCAGATACATAAAAAAAATGACCGCCTTCCATCGTCTCCACTTGTGCGTCGGGGTATTTTACCTTTAAGCCATATATGCTCTCTGCTCTACCACTGCCGATATTTATAGTCAAGCCTCTCACTGTCATCAGTCCTGCATTAAATGGTGCTTTGGGATTAATAATACTCCCTTCTGCTGTGAATGGAAATACTCCCTTGTGCCACAAGCCCAAATCAAACATGTCCAATACGGCACCATCTCTTTCTTCAGCGCCAAAGCCTGCGATAAATTCTTCACTGACCTCTACCAATTCGCCGGGTGATAAAGATTCATCAAAGGCACCTGCTATACCCACTTGTATGACATAATCCGGCTTGGCAAACGATGATAAGTAGCGCGTATAGCGATAGGTCATAGGAAGGGCAGCTGCTCCGCTGATGATGATATGTACTTTGTCACCTTCATCTGTTGCATATACATAGAGTTCATCCTCGCTTACTGTTTTTACTCTTTTGGCTTGTAAGAGTGGTGCGATCTCTTGTTTTGTACTACTCAGAATGGCTATCAGCTGACTCATTATCTATTTTTAAAATTCATAGCCTAGTGTCAGCGCCGGTGTATAACCCAACAAGTGATTCCATTGAGCAGCAAAATCTATGATCATAGCATCTGACAGCGCCTTGAATCCAAAGCCAAAAGACACAGCTGTAGGATATGTTCCCGTACCTATCCGAAAAGAGGCTTTGTCCAGATAATTGTACTCGACACCAAATTTGAGATTCTCCTTCTCCTCGATATCTTTATCTGCACCTGCAAAAATGCTCACAGTAGGGGAGACTTCTATCTGTGTGCTCATCCGAAATATTGTGGGTAGTCTGTAATCATTAGAAAACCTAACACCCACAGGAGAAAACACATGTACACCCAGAAGGATATTATCTGTCAGTCGAGCCAGCACACCGCCCTCAAACGTCACTACGCCTTCACTTCCACCTTCTCTAATCTGCACGCCAATGTAGTCAACTTGCGCGCCTATGGATATATTCTCTTGAAGCTTACGACCATAGGCGGCACCGATTTTGATCTCACTGTAATCAGTATTGCCAAAATACTGCATGGTAAATCCAAAAGCCTGACCTTGCTGCACCGGCAAAGCAAACCCCATCGATGCATGCTGCAGGCCCTGTAGCATAAACCTTCGCTCCAGGCTGAGAATTCCACCGGCACTCTCTATAAATCCAAGACCGGCCTGATTGTGAAACAAAGCATTCAAGTCCTTAAATGTCTCCGCATTCTGTGCCAATGCAGCTGACCTCGCACCCTGTGGCTTGAGAATTCCACCTTGCCCAAGCACATCCACCATGGACGCAAAAATCACAAAAACTACCAGAATCAATTGCTTCATCGCCGCCAAAGTTATAGAATTATTAAATATCTCCTCTCTATTGAAAATAAAATATTTGTAAAGTATCATTCAATCTAGGTTTTATACTATTTTCTATGCTGTGGGCGTGCCCCCTTACTGCGTGCGGGGTCGGGCTATCCGCTTGTATTCACAGGTCTGCCATAGGGTGTCACAGTAGATGTGAGCGGCTTCTTTCTGTCGCCATCACATCTACGTTCCACCAACTATGCTAGCCCTGCTCATATCGCTGCTATCCCTCACGTGGAAATCGGTTGTCAGTTGTCAGTTGTCGGTTTTCGGTTGCGGGTTTCGAGTTGTTTACGCTTCGCTGTTTAATGTTTGAGATGCACTTCGTTTTCTCAAACGTTTACGCTGCGATAGCGTTGCTATCTCCGCTGTTTATGCAAACGATCGGCTATCGCCTCCGTTTGCTGTTTATGCTACAAGCACGCCGTGCTTTCCGCTGTTTAGGCTTGAAGATGACTGATAACTTTCAAGTCTTATTTGCCTGAAAGCTCCTGACTTACAAATTGTCGAAAATTCTCCAATAGAAGCTCTGCTGTAAACGCGAGCGTAGCGAGTTAAACGCGAGTGAAACGAGTTAAACATGAGCGGCAACGAACAAAAAGTTTACGCATCGCTTGTCATAACACGGATTCAAACGTGTGCATTTCAAAATTTTGTTTTTTCTGGTCTTGCATCAGCGATGTGTAAGGGTGGCGACGCAGGAGCCAGACTCAGCGTAGCAATAGCGAAGCTGAGGCCGACCGTTTAGGGAGCCCTGGAACGTAGCGACCCGTAGGGAGATGCCCAAATCGACAAAATGAAATCCACAGATTAGAAATAACATGACATAATTACCTTATGTGACAGATGCTT
>SLDF01000109.1 GCA_007125435.1 Saprospiraceae bacterium | reverse complement strand
TCAAGCAAATAGTGATGGAACTGAGCCGCCCCCGGCTCAGCGTCGTCGTATTCTAATGAGAAGTCCCTATAACGAGCCAACTAATAAATTATAAAAAAATACAGCCGCCTCTGGCTCAGCGTCGACCTAAATTGTGACTAAACCCATATTTAAGAATATTCTTTTGCACAGCCACTAAAAGAAAAAGCCACTCAAAATAGCAGCGACACTCTATAGTAGACCTGTGAATACAAGCGGATAGCCCGTCCTCCTGTCCTCTCATCCCTTTTGTGGAAGGGATGAGAGGACAGGAGGACACGCCATAAAAAAATATAAATGAGGACATGGAAACGCTACAAGGCATAATAAATCATTATTTTTGCAACCCTAAATTAGACAATTGAAATAAGCATGGAAATAAGCAGCAGGTATAATCCGGAGTCCGTAGAAAAAAAATGGTACCAATACTGGGAAGATCACAAGGTCTTCAAATCTGTACCGGATGAACGTGAGCCCTATACGATACTCATACCGCCGCCTAATGTGACAGGTGTACTACATATGGGGCATATGCTGAATAATACGATCCAGGATGTACTGATCAGGCGCGCCAGAATGCAGGGAAAAAATGCGTGTTGGGTACCGGGTACTGACCATGCATCCATTGCTACTGAGGCTAAGGTGGTCGGCCTGATTCGAGCGGAAGGTAAGACGAAGTACGATATCGGTCGAGAGGCGTTTCTGGAAAAAGCATGGTCGTGGAAAGAGAAGTATGGGGGCATCATCCTCGACCAACTCAAGCAGCTGGGGGCATCGTGTGACTGGGATCGCACGAGATTTACACTAGAGGATAATATGAGTGCGGCTGTACGAAAGGTATTTGTAGACCTGCATAAAAAGGGCAAGATCTATCGTGGTCTGCGCATGACCAACTGGGATCCTGTGGCGCTGACAGCTCTATCGAATGAAGAGGTCATCTACAAGGAGGAGAACTCTCACCTATTTCACATCAAATACCTATATGAGGGGTCAGCATCAGAGGGTATCACTATCGCTACACAGCGACCGGAGACCATCATGGCCGATGTGGCTGTGGCTGTCCACCCGGACGATCCCAGGTATAAAGATAAGATCGGTAAGCGCGTCATCATACCTCTGATCAATAAGGCGATACCGATCATCGCAGATACTTATGTGGACATGGAGTTTGGTACTGGAGCGCTGAAGATTACACCTGCTCACGACCCAAATGACTACGAGGTGGGACAGAGACACGGCCTGGAGTCCATAGATATCCTGGATCAGTATGGTAAACTCACTGAGAATGCTCAGATACTGATAGGTGATGATAGATTCGTCGCCAGAAAAAAAATGAGGGAACTGCTCGAAGAAGCCAATGCCCTGGTAGAACTGGAGCAGTACCGAACAAAAATCGGATATTCAGAGCGGACTGACGCTGTAGTGGAGCCGAGGCTGACCTTGCAATGGTTTTTGGACATGAAGGATTTTGCCAAGACGGCACTGGAAGCTGTAAAAGGCGGGGATGTACAGTTTTTTCCGGAGCATATGATCAATATGTATGAGTCTTGGTTGAAGGAGGAAAATGTGCGAGACTGGTGCATCTCCAGGCAACTTTGGTGGGGGCAGCGCATTCCTGCGTGGTACTTTACTGACAGCTCAGGGCGCGAGCATGTGGTCGTGGCAGAGGATGTCAAAGCAGCCGTCAAACAAGCCAGAGAAATGACCGGTATAGAGGCGCTAGAGCCTGACGATCTCAGACAAGAGGAGGATGTGGTAGATACCTGGTTTTCTTCATGGCTTTGGCCATTGACGGTGTTTGATGCGTTTGAAGATCCTAAAGAGGCGCAATATTACTATCCGACGCAGGTACTGGTCACGGGATGGGACATTATGTTTTTCTGGGTGGCGCGCATGATTATGGCCGGATATGAATGGTCAGAGGATTTGCTTGGATCAGCAGCTATAGATGCTAAGGGTAAGCAGCCTTTTCGCGATGTCTATTTTACCGGCATGGTAAGAGATAGTAAGCGAAGAAAGATGAGTAAGTCTCTGGGTAACTCACCGGATGCGCTGGAGCTGATCAAGACCTATGGTGCAGATGGTGTACGTTTTGGTATGCTGAGCTGTAGTGCCGCAGGTAATGACATCATATTCGATGCGCCGCTTGATCCAAAGACAGGTGAGGTCAGCAATGAAAGCAAGCTGTGTGAGCAAGGCCGAAACTTTTGCAACAAGATGTGGAATGTGTACCGAGGCATACAGTCTTGGGATGCCGACGAGTCAGCACCGACAGAGTTGAATCAACTAGCAGGTGACTGGTTTGACCAGCGACTGTCTGAGGTCATTAAAAACATTGATGAGCAATACGACGCTTATCGACTGTCTGAGATTCTGATAGAGCTGTACAAACTGATATGGGATGACTTTTGCTCATGGTATTTTGAATTGCTCAAGCCCGGACATGGCGAGACTATCGATCAAGCGTCTAAGAAGAGAATCATCGACCAGTTTGATCAATTGCTGCGTCTATTGCATCCATATATGCCATTCATCACCGAAGAGCTGTGGCAAATCGTCAAAGACAGACAAGATGGTGAGACCATCTGCAAGGCTCCACTGCCGGAAGCTGTGGCGACCATGGACAAACAAAAGCTAGATGAAATGGCAGCATGCCGAGAGCTCATCACTCAGCTTCGCCATCTGCGCAACCAAAATGGCGTCAGTATGAAGTACGCCATTGATCTGCATATCAGGACCAATCGGTCTGAATTTTACAACACCTACATCGACATCATCAAAAAGATGGCCAACATCGATAATATTCACTTTGTCGAAGAGAAACCACCAATGAGTATTTGCTTCAGGTCAGGAGCTGACGAAGTCTCCGTCATACTGGATAATGCCGCTGACCCCGAAGAGGAAAAAGCAAAGCTTCTGGAAGAGCTAAAGTATCTTGAAGGCTTTCTTTTGTCTGTGAATAAGAAGCTGTCCAACGAGCGATTTGTACAAAATGCGCCTGAACAGGTCGTTCAACTCGAACGCAAAAAACAAGCAGATGCTGAAGCGAAAATTGTGACTATCAAAGAAAGTCTGTCCACTTTTGAATAGTCAGGCTGCGAAGTAAAGAATGGCGGATCGTCCTCTAGACCATCCGCCATTCTCAATGCATGTATTAATGTGTGACCTCGGGAGGATTCGAACCCCCAACCCTCAGAGCCGAAATCTGATATTCTATCCAGTTGAACTACGAGGCCAATTGCGGTGCAAAGATACAATATATCCACTAATCAAAAGTGGATGTGTTTGATTTTTTAATTTGAGGAGTTCAATCCGAATTATGCAATAGATTAGTGTGTTATTTGTCGCAAAAAAATAGCTAAATTGCACCAGAAAAAGGCCTAATCAAAAAGTATGATCAAATACGACTACATCATCATCGGAGCGGGGTCTGCTGGCTGTGTATTGGCCAATAGATTGACAGAAGATCCGGAGAATGAGGTCTTGCTTTTAGAAGCAGGAGGCAGAGACAGTAACCCTTTCATCAAAATACCGGCTGCCTATGGTAATCTCCATCGGTCTGGCGTAGATTGGGGGTTTACCACTGAGCCACAAGACCACATCTACAATAGACGTATCTACCTTCCAAGGGGGAAAACCCTGGGAGGATGCAGTAGTACCAATGCCATGGCTTATGTTAGGGGGAACGCTTCAGATTATGACAAATGGGCAAAGCTGGGCAATCGAGGCTGGTCGTATAGAGAAGTCTTGCCCTATTTTATCAAATCCGAAAACAACGAAGATGTAAACAATGACTATCACGGCCAAGGTGGGCCTCTACATGTATCCTTTGCTAAGCAGTTTCAAACGCCTCTTGCCAGGGCTTTTATTGAGGGGTGCAAGGAAGTACTCCACCTGAAAGAGAATAATGATTACAATGGTGCAAAACAGGAAGGCACCGGTTTGTTTCAATTCAATATTAAGAATGGTAAAAGACACAGTGGAGTAGATGCCTTCTTGAGGCCAGCGATGAAACGTAAAAATTTACACATCATAACCCGGGCTATGGTCAAAGAGATTCTTATAAAAAATGATCAAGCTTGTGGTGTAGCCTGGATAGATGCCAGATCCAAACAAGAACATAAAGCAGAGGTCGCTAAAGAGGTGCTGTTGTGCGCAGGTAGCTTTCAGTCTCCTCAGCTCCTTATGCTATCTGGTATAGGCCATGCCGATCTATTGAAACAACACCGTATTCCTCTGAAGCAATCATTACCTGGCGTAGGACAAAACTTACAAGATCATTTATTTTACTTTATTTCGGCATTATCTCCATCTAAAAGCGGCTACAACCAACATCTAAAACCAATTGCCAAAGCCAAGGCCTTAATGCAGTGGCTCATAAATCGTCGGGGGCCTTTGACCATCAGCCCTTTAGAAGCTTGTGCATTTTTCAAGGTATTTGATGCCCCATCTGTCAATATGCAATTTCACTTTACACCTATCCATGCCGGTCATCCTGATGACCCAAATGTAGATGTTTACAATGCAGATACTTATCCTACTGATAAAGATGGATTCACCATACTGCCTAGTCTGATCCAACCTTACTCTCGAGGTTATGTAAGTATTCGATCTAATAACCCATTTGATGCCCCGGTTATTCAACCTAATTTTCTTGAAGATGACCGTGACTTACAATTGTTAGTAGAAGGCGGTAGACGAGCTATAGATGTTATCCAGTCCAATGCCATGTCCGCTTATGTGGAAACATTAATTGCTCCTTTGGACAAAAGTGAAGAGGGGTTGATAGCTCATATCAAACAGACGGTAGAAACCATTTATCACCCCGTAGGCACTTGCAAAATGGGCTGTGATGAGGCTGCTGTGGTCAACGATAAACTACAAGTCCATAATATTGCCAACTTAAGAGTCGTAGATGCATCGGTGATGCCAACCATCATATCCGGTAATACTAATGCTGCGGTATATATGATTGCAGAAAAAGCAGCAGATATGATAATGAATGATTAAGCAGCTTTACACGTTTCAAGCAGTAGAATCTTCCCTTCCCCCAACCTGTCTGGGGCGGCTGGCAGCTATTGCATCACAAAATCTACGAAAATATATCGCAGAGTCACGGTTGGACCATTGTGCAAAAGTTTTTTATGAAAGTAAGACTTTATGATGGGGTGTGTTTCATTATTTTGCTTTGGGCATCACCCTCCTCCTGTCGTCGTCGGGTCGCTACGTTCCGTGGCTCACTATTCGTTCGGCCTCGATTTCGCTAAGACTACATCGAGTCTGGCTGCGCATTCGCTTCGCCACCACTCCACATCGCTGATGCATCACCTGAAAAAACGACATTTAAAAATGTGCCTATATGTTTTTTCATTCTTATCACTCTATTTGTAATCATAATTCATGCAGTAGTGTAAAAAGTAATCTTTTTTCATGTGAAGTCATTGATTTTCATGGTATTCCTTGAAAAGAATGTCAAACCTTTACAATTATCAGCTATAATAAAAATTCCACAGTTCCACTTCAATGGGATTGTCTATACTTTTCCAATTCATAAACTGATCGTTTATCATACCTCTTATCTGGAAATCACAATCCTTTTTGCGCTATCTAGTACTTTGACTATGTAGGTGCCTGATGGAAGATTTGATAGTGAAATGGCCATATCATCTCTAACGGGTTGCTGTAACACCAATTGGCCACTGAGGTCGAAAATGAATAAGACCGTATGGTCAGGTAGATGACCATTGCATCTGAACGTCATGATATCCCCAACGGGATTGGGCGTGATGAACCACGAATATTCTATATCAGCAGCTTCAGAGGTGGATGTAGAAGATGAAACGCATAAGCTAAGTTTTGCCTTGATTTGCTCTATCAATGCCCATCCATATATATTGTAATCGCGTCGGTGATAGCCCATTTGGCCAAAAGTAGGATTCGTCTCTTCTTCAGCCAGTAAGTGAGGCCTCAAATCTTCTTCATCAGGCTCATAATCAACAGTGAATCCGACGCTTCTTTCGGACTGACGCTGGTATCGGATATGATAAAAGCTGTCAAATGCTACAAATCCGGCATCACTATCGATGGGCAAACCAATGTTTAAGGTCAGATAATTATCCACGTACGACTGGTCGATACCATAATACAGGGAATCTTGAAACAAAGAACCGGCAGTGCGATCAAATGCCGCGTAAACGAGGCCGTCATCAACTAGACTTTGGTTTTGAGCCGGATGAGAAGGCAGTATGTCTGAGATAGTTTGACCTTCTTTATAGCAACGCCAGGTCATGACACATCTGCACTGATCAATATTCGTGCACAAAGAAATATTCTCCCACCAGCCACTTGTGTCTGATTCATCATAAACAGCTGCCATACCTGCAACAACGGCGACCGCAAGCTTGTCCATTAGGGCTTCATCATTGTCAAAGATATCGCGTAGTAGCATGGATAATAAGTAAGACCCCTGTGAGTGGGCTGCTAAAATGACCTTGTTCCCATTATTCTGATGTTCTAAATAATTTAGGAAAGCATTTCTGACATCATCATATGCTACACCTATCACTTCTGCTTGCTGCTCATCCAGAGGGCTTCCTATGAACACAGGCGGCGTTGCCTGTCTATACCGCGGTGCAAATAATCGACCAAACTGAGCAAGTAAGCCGGCTTGTCCTACCACAGTCGCTGTCACGAGAAAGCCGGGCTGCTCTTCAATAGGTATGTTTTCACGTTCTGTGTAGCTGAATATATTTTGCAATACTGTTGGGTGTACAAAAAACACATCTACACCTGTATCATTCATGGCATTATTGTCGACCTCAATCCGTTGTTTTGTAGATAAATCCCGGTCTATGACGGCTATGCTCAGGTCATATCCATCGATCAGCGTACCGATCTTGTCGGGATGACAAGCCCAATTGGCCATATCGCTATAATCAGTCTGAGCACCTGCATTCCCAAACACGGTAATAACAAATATGATAGAGTAGAATATGTAAGTCATTTTTCTATTCATGAAAGGGCTAATTTAGCTTAGTTGGTAAGTTAGCATTTTATTACAAAGGGCGTCCATACATTCTTTTCTTTTAACGATGACAATTCGTGGTTCAGTATTACTACTGAGAACCATCGCGTCAGATTGTAGCCATTCTATGTGTATTGTCATGAGGTATATAAATACTTTTTGTTGTGAGTCAAAAATGAGTGGAAGAATGACTCAGATCTTAACTATTGTAAGAAACAAAATCAGATAAAACGATTGCATCTTGTTGTATATCAATAATATATACAAATTTTGCCACTAAAGATCTAAAAAAGTATACATCCACATGATCCAATACTCCGGTTGCCAACGTAAGTAGAACAAAAACATTTACGATATGGCAACGCGAAAAAGAATTAAGACAATCCTAAAGTGGACAACGATTGGTGTGGTATCATCATTCCTTTTATTCAGCCTGGTGTTAGGGATGCACATTTATGATGTGACCAGACCCCATGCATTTTCTCACACAAGACACATCGAAATAGGTCGGATAGATTTTCCCAACACTGTGGATGTGCAGTCTGTACAGGACATCAAATCATTCATACGAAAAATAGAAGGCGTTAATCATGTCTACTACAATGAAGCAGATAATATTCTGGTCTATGGGTTCAGCTCAGAGTCGACCAATGCGGCAGAAGTGTTTGATAAAGCAAAGCTAGGCTTTGATTTCGATGGTGAGCTGTATCAAGTAACAGAAGAAAAGTTGGCATCATCATGCCCGGTAGTAGATCAAAGATCCATTACCGGTCGACTAGGCCGAGCTTTTGAGACATTATTCACAAGTATTCAATAACCATTAAAATAACAATCAACATGAAATTTAATTGGAATCTATTAACCATTTTGATGCTAGGTGCTGTGATCAGCTTCACGGCTTGTAGCAAGGATGATGATGACATGGACATGCCGGAAGAAGAAACTTTATACGATAGGCTAGGTGGCAATCAGATGGTCTCTGACCCTGCCAACCCAGGCATGATGATCGAGCAAGGCAGGTTGAATCTTCGATCAGTCGCTGACAGTACCATATTCGTCATAGCAGCAACGCCTTCATTAGAGGTGTATTTTGCACCATTATTAGAAGAAGTAGGAGCTGGTAATTTGTCAAATATTGCTGTGCTCAGCAAAGACTTAACAGACTTTTTCAGTGTGGCGACCGGCTCGGAAAATGCCACTTATAATGGTCTGAGCATGGAAGCAGCCCATGATCCGGAGAGAAACCCAAGAATGGGCGCAAAGTCAGACAATCAGGGATTTGATGATTTTGTAGGCGCTGTAGTAGTCGGCGCACAGCAAAACAATGTACCTAACGAACTGATCGGCGAGGTAGGCGAGCTGATTGAAACGCTGAGGGACGTCGTTGTCCAAAGATAAACTTATTAACAAACCTTTATAAACTTAAATCACATGAAAAATTTAAATTCGTTTTTATACACAGCTGTGCTATTGATAGCATTTGGAGGATTAACACATCTGGATGCGCAGAATGGCACTACGATGGTAGGAGGTGAAGCGATGTATCCTAAAAAGAATATCGTAGAGAATGCCGTCAACTCAAAAGATCACACGACCTTGGTGGCAGCAGTGAAAGCAGCCGGTCTGGTCGAGACACTGCAGAGCGAAGGGCCATTTACAGTATTCGCACCGGTGAATTCAGCTTTTGATGCGCTACCGGAAGGCACAGTAAGCGCTTTATTGAAGCCAGAGGCAAAAGATCAATTGACTGGCGTATTGACCTACCACGTGGTAGCCGGTAGAATGGACACAAAAGCCATTGAAAAAGCTATAAAAGATGGCAAGGGTAAAGCCACACTTAAAACGGTGAATGGTGGTGCTTTGACTGCTTCAATGAACGGCAATAGAAATATCATTATCCAAGACAGCAATGGCAATGTAGCTAACATCAGCACGTATGATGTGTATCAATCCAATGGAGTCATTCACGTCATCGATAAAGTATTGTTGCCTAAATAATACGTGAATACTTTTTGTGCATTGATTTACTTTCATGAGAGTCCTTTTTTGATAAAAGGGCTCTTTTTTATTTTCTTTCATGTGTGTTTATAAGTAGTTTTTTTTCTCCAATCTTGCATCAGCGATGCGGAGTGGGTCACGAGTGGTAGCGAGTGAGTCCGCAGGACCGAGCGAACAGCGAGCCCCGAAGCGTAGCGACCCGAAGCGAAGTGAAGGGTGATGCCCAAAGCAATAAACTCAATCACACGCTACCAACATTGATTCTTCCCTAAAAGATTTTCTGCTGTGATCTGGGCATAGAGGGAAGGTAGAAGTAAGATAATGAAGGAGGTCTACTGCAAAATAGCATTATGCAATCGAGGATCTATGCCAGAATACAAACGGGCAAAAAAAAAGCGTCTCAAAACTGAGACGCTTTAGGTGGGCCCACCAGGACTTGAACCTGGGACCACCTG